>CAMBRJ010000019.1 GCA_945870175.1 Gemmatimonas phototrophica | reverse complement strand
CGCGCTTAACGCGGCGCGTTTCGTCTTAAGCCCTGACAGCACGTCGTCGGCGCCGGCGGTGTGGGCGGGCGCGCAACAGGTGTTGCGGGCCGTCACCGCACGCCCGGAACTCAGCGGCCACGCACTCATCGGCGAAGCACGGCGCCTGGGTGCGCTCACGCTATCCGACGCCCACGCGTTGGTCGCGCTGGTCACCTGGGCAGATGGGACGGATCGTCCGGCTGAAGGTGAGTCGGAGCGCACGTTGCTGCATGAGGCTTGGCTCGCGCTCGAGTACGCCGTGGAGCGGAACCGTACGTCGGGCTCCGCCGCGCCGCTTCGCCCCACGGTACACGCCATGCCGGCGATTGGTCACGCGCCGCCAACCGATTCCACGGCGGCGATGTCGTCCGCGTCGGTGTCCTCGGCTGCATTCGAGCGCGACGGCATCGATGCGGGGACCGCCCCACGAGGGCTCTCCGCACGTGGCATCGTGATCGTGTTGCTGGTGCTCGGCGCGCTGACGGCTATCGGATGGTGGGTGCTGTCGCAGCGATCCGACCGCGCCTATCACGAGGGCGTGGCCGCCTACGACCGGGGGGCGCGGGAAGTGGCGCTCCGAGCGTTTGCTCAGGCCGCCCAGCAGCATCCTAACGATGCCAGACCGCTGGTTTTTCTCGGGCGTATCACGCGCGAAGACGGAGATTTCCCACGCGCGCGTCGCCTCCTGACGGCGGCGGTGCGCATGGCGCCGACCAGTGCGCTGTCGAATCGCGAACTCGCCTCGGTGATGCTGGCCGATGGTCAGCCTGAGATTGCGCGACGGTTTTACGTACGCGCGCTACAGCTCGATCCCACCGATCGGGTCGCGCAGGGCTTCCTGGGGTGCGCGCTGTTCCGCCTGAACCGCATCGACGAAGCGCGCCGTTGGACCGATCGCGCCGGACCGGGAGACTGGTCCCGCTGCGTCACCCCGACGCCCCGTGCGATGCCTGCGCCGATGCCCCCACTGGGCGCCGGCTACCCGACTCAGCCCCCTCGATGACCACACGTATTCAGCGGCCGAGCGATGCGCTCGCGCTGCACCATGAGACCGTTCGCGACGTGCTGCCGAAGGGCCTGACGCTGCTGGTGCGTCGTGATCCATCGGCGCCGGTCGTGGCAATCGTCACACATGTGAAGGTCGGGTACTTCGATGAGCCCGACGACGTGGTCGGCATCGCGCACGTGCTGGAGCACATGTTCTTCAAGGGCACGCCGACGCGTGGTGTGGGGCAGATCGCCCGCGAGACGAAGGCGAACGGCGGCTACCTCAATGCGCACACGATCTACGACCACACCACTTACTACACGGTGCTGCCGTCGTCGTCGTTCGTGCAGGGGCTCGAGATCCAGTTCGATGCGTATGCGCGGTCCGTCATCGACGCTGAGGAGCTGGCGCGAGAACTCGAAGTGATCATCGAGGAAACCAAGCGCAAGCGCGACACGGCGTCGGCGATGGCGATCGAAACGCTCTACGCGACGCTGTTCGACAAGCATCGCATCCGACGCTGGCGCATGGGTGACGAACCCGAGCTCCGTGCGCTCACGCGCGAGCAGCTCATGGCATTCTACACGCGGTGGTATCGTCCGGATAACACGGTGCTCTGCATCGTCGGTGATGTCGATCTCGATGAGGTGCGTCGCGAAGTGGCGCTGCGACACGGACAGCTCGAAAACCGCACGCCGCCGCGCGAGCGCGGCCCCATCGAAGTGGCACCGCCGGGGTTCCGGTTGCGCGAATGGAGCGGGGACATCGCGCAGCAACACATTGCCTTCGGATGGCGCACGCCTCCCATGGCGCACCCCGACACGCCCGCCCTCGATCTGGCCGGGCTCGCCCTTGGCGCCGGACGCGCGTCGCGTTTCTATCGCGCGATCCGTGAGCGTCAGCTGGCCTCGGCCGTCTCGGCCTGGGACTACACCGCGGGCGACATGGGCGTATTCGTGGCACACGCCGAGTCGCCGGCTGCGCAGGCGCGCGAGGCCACGCGCTATCTGTGGCGTGAGCTGCAGGCCGCGCGCACGGTGGGGTTTCGGGGCAGTGAAGTGGCCCGGGCCCAGAGTATCATCGAGGCGCGTTGGCTACGTCGCCTTGAAAGTATGGACGGACAGGCCACGTATCTCGCGTCGTGGGAAGCCGAGGGCGGACTCGAGCTGGCCAGCCGCTACTACGACGCGCTGCTTTCGCTCTCTCCTCGGGATCTTCAGAACGCGTTGGCCGCACACCTCGACCCCGAACAAGTCGCGGTGATTTCGTATCGCCCGAATGGCGCCGAGCCGTTGGCGGAGCACGAGGCCGCCTTGCGTGACATGCTGCGCGCTGAGGAAGGGCAGGGCAGCAGTGTGCTGGTTGACCCCAGCGTGCTCACGCCATTATCGAGTGCGGTCATCGAGGCCCCGGCCGTGCATGTGGCTGTGCGCGCCGAGCGGGTGGAGCGCGATGTCCACGTGTATCGCACGGCGCAGGGCGTGCCGGTGCTGGTGCTGCCGCGCCCCGGCTCGCCGCTGGTGAATGTGGGCGTATTCCAGCGCGGTGGTTCGTGCGTCGAGCCCGATGGGCATGAAGGATTGTCCCGCATCACCGCGCAGGCGATGCTCAAGGGCACAGCACAGCGCAGTGGCGCACGCATCGCCGAGTTGGCCGAGGAACTGGGTAGCAGCATCGGCGTGAGCGCGGCGCTCGAAAGCATTGGCTGGACGATGTCGGTGCCAGTGCGACATTTCTCGGCCGCCACGGATCTGCTGGGAGATGTGCTGCAGCATCCGGTCTTCCCCGACGAAGGCGTACGCACTGAGTGCGCGCTCGCACTGGCCGAGGCGACCCGCGCGCGCGACGACATGTATCGTTGGCCGATGCGGCTGGCCTCGATCGCCGCGTACGGCACGCATCCGTATGCGCGATCGGTGATTGGCACCGAGGCCTCACTGGCGCAGGTCGATGCTGGCCGCGTGCGTGCCTTTTATGCCGAGCACATTGCGTGCGGCGCGTCGGTGATCGCGGTGGTGGGTGACGTCACCCCCGATGATGTCGCCGTCGTGATCGAACGCGCGTTTCCGTTGTTGCAGTGGCGGGATGAGTGCGCGCCGGCGCTGGTGCAGTGGCCGCATGAGGCGCATGTGTTGCGCGAGGAGCGCGCGAAGAAGCAGACTGCGCTGGCCATGCTCTTCCCCGGACCGTCGCGCTTTCATGCAGATCGGTTCGCCGCGCGGCTGTTGTCGGCGGTGGCAAGCGGACTCGGGGGACGCTTCTTCGAGCAGCTGCGTGACAAGCAATCACTGGCGTACACCGTGAGTGCGTTTCCTGTTGAGCGCCGAGCCGGTGGGGCCTTCGCCGCGTACATCGCCACGTCCCCGTCACGCGAGGAGGAAGCGCGCCATGGACTGTTGGGAGAGTTCGCCAAGCTGTGTGACGCCGCGCCGACCGCCGACGAAATGGAGCGGGCGCGGCGCTATCTCATCGGCACGCACGCGATCGCGCAGCAATCGGGCGGCACCGTGCTCGGTGAGATGGTCGATGCGTGGCTGTTCGGCGAGGGACTGCATGAGCGCCACGACGTGGTCGATCGGCTGGCGGCGGTGCAGGGCGCCGATGTGCTTCGGATGGCACGCGCGTCGTTCGATCCCTCGCGCGTCGCCGAAGGCGTGGTGCGCGGGGTGATCGCCTAGCTCCGTGGATGGTCAGGGCGGCGACCCTGGTCGCACGTCGCGCATCTGACGCGCGGCGAGCGACAGCGTCGGCACACTGCTGCGAATGCGGCCGTTGGCGGCGCGCAGTCCCACCCAGCCGTCGTAGTCGGCCGGCTCTCCGATCACCGCGGCCTGAATCCACGCGCGCCGTGAACCCCACGCCAGTGCGTGGCGAATCGCCGCCAGTTGCGCGGCATCGCCGTGCGCATGCGGCAGTCCGCCCACCGTGACCAACCAGTGAGGCTGCGCGCCCCCGCCGCCGGCGACCGCGCGTCGATGCCAGCGGTCGAAGGCGCGCAAGCGGGCGTCGACCGCGGGCAATCCAGAAAACGACGGGAATGACACCGCACCGAGCAACGTCACCGGCGAAGTCGGCCCGGAAGCCCACGCATACACGGCGCTGTCGGTGGCATCGAGACGCGACGCGCTCCAGCCGATCCGCGTGCGCGGACGCACCCGCTTCACCGTCGCCGCGCTGCGCAGCATGAGCGCGCGCCACCAGTCGGACGACCGCGGCGTGGTGCCGAGGATGGACGGCAGCGGATCGACCAGCCCTGGGAAGATGACGTCGGGGCGAATACGCCGCAGCACGCGTTCCACGGCCGCCTGTCGTTCGGCGTCGTCGGGGGCCACCGCGCCTCGCGCGACGCGCAGTGCGATCGCAATCTGCACGCTGTCGTCGCGCAGCGGCTGCAAGACGCGTGAGAGCGAGTCGAGCGCGCCACCGCGCCACCCGTCTTCGTCGAGCACGATCAGCACCACGTCGGGCTCGAGCTGCTCCACGAGACGCCAGTCGGCCCGCACGGCCCGCGCTGGCGGCGCCCCGTCGAGCACGGGGAAGATGCGCAGGCCGATGGCGAAGTCGCCGGCCGGTCGCGCTTGCATGGGTTCGGCGTACGCGGCCTCGTAGCTGCGCACCGCGGCGATGCCGCGCGGCCACTCGAGCACGAGCAAGGTGGTCAGGGCAGTGGCGGCGAGCACGAGCACGGCACGCACGGCCCCAGACAGGCGCCATCGTGCGGAATATGCGGGCGCGATCATGGGCACCAGCATGGCGAGTGGAGACACCAACGCGGCGCGTCCAGCCGTCATGCCGAGCAGGACATCGCGGGCCGACACGGCGGCCTGCAGCTGGAGGGGGGCACCGCCCTGCTGCGAGGCGAGGTAGTCACCGATGGCAATGACCGCGATCACGACGTCGTACAGCAGGATCGGCAGGGCGACGACCACCGACACCAAGCGTGTGAGCAGCGAATAGAGCACCTGCAGCACAAAGGCACAGGCGATCATCGGCAGCAGCCATGTGATACCGGAGATCGTGCGCGCTCCGGTTTTGGTGCCGGTGGCGACGGCCACCAGCAGCGCCGGCGCGACCAGGAGTCCGCAGAAGGCGGTGAGATTGGTGAAGATCCGCGGTGCTTCACGCCGCGCCGCGATCCAGCCGGCAAGCGCGATATCCCACGCCAGCACGGCCATCGTTACGCCGAGCACCAACAGTGCAAGGGGATCAGTCATGCGGGCACGTTAAACGAGGCACGCCGTCGCTGGCACCCCGACCCCCGGCGTCGGTAGTTTCCACCATGGCCCACACGGAAACTCCGACGGTGCTCACGGTGCCGAACCTGGTGTCCACATCGCGCGTGATCCTGGCGGTGGGGTTTCTGGCGATGGATGCCGTGCCGGTGCGCCTCGCCTTGATTGCGGTGGCCTCGCTCACCGATTTCCTCGACGGCTGGATCGCCCGCCGTACGAAGGTGGCCTCGCGTTTCGGCGCGCTGATCGACCCGGTGGCCGACCGCTTCTTCGTGCTGTGCGTGGTGATCGCCTATGTGCTGGGCGACCAGCTCACGGTGTGGCAGGCCGTGGCGATCTTTTTCCGCGACATCATGTCGCTGATCGGCTGGTTCGTGGCGCGCAACGTGAGTTGGCTGCGCCCGATTCGGTTCCGGGCGCGCCCGCTGGGCAAGCTCGTGACGGGACTGCAGCTGCTCACCTTCATCGCCGTGTTGCTGGCACCGGCCACCGTTGGCGGCCTGGTGATCGCCGTCGGCGCGCTCGGGCTGGTGGCGACGGTGGATTACACGCTGATGCTGTGGCGCGAGCGGGTGCGGTAGGCTCGGGGGCCGCGCACGGGGGCCGCGCACGGGGGCCGCGCACGGCGGCCGCGCACGGGGGCCGCGCACGGCGGCCGCGCACGGCGGCGGTGATCGTGAACTGATTACGCAGAGAAGCAGAGAACGCAGAGTTCGCGGAGAACAGCAAACAAAAGAATGGTGGCGGTGTTCTCTGCGATCCCTGCGCTCTCTGCGCCTCCGCGTGATCTGTTCAGCGGACTCGACGGATATGAGAGCGAAGCCTCGAACCCCCAAACGACGAACGCCTCCCGGAGGAGGCGTTCGATGTATCTCGTATATCGCGCCAGCGAAGGCTGGTCAGATATGTCAGTGTGATCTAGACGCCAGGGTCCCGTTGGGTCCGGCGCCGGATGAAGCGATCAGACTGCAGCCGCTTCCTGCGCCTGCTTTCTGGTCGGCTGGGCAAACCGCTCGCCCAACGTGCGGAGTTCGGCCATTTCAGGAGTCTTGATCTCCGGGTACCGACCCGTGAGATACTCCATCGTGCCGTCGAACCACTCCTTCTGGTCGTCGGGGTGACACCCGATCACACCACACTGCATGATCTGCTGGAAGAGCTCGTCACGGGCCTCCTGATACGGAGCGGGCACCATGGCGTCACGACGCGGACGAAGCTTGGGCTTGGTCATTTCCTCTGGGTAGTGCGTCGAACATCGCTGCCGGGGAACTCCGGGCCAGCAAGGGAATCCTAATGGATGAGACACGGGCTTCCTAGTGGCGTCTCACCTCGAATACGCGGTCCAGGCCGGTAACGCTGAGACAAGTGCGGCCCCGGCAGGTCGTCGGGATCGAGGGGATCGAAGGGATCGAGCAGGGCCAGTTCGGCCGAACGTTCGGGGCGCTGTGCGGCTACCAGCAGACCCACCAGCAGACCTACCAGCAGACCTACCAGCAGACCTACCAGGGCGCCCATGTCCTGTCCGACGATGGTGACCTGAGCCAGTCGGCGCGCGGTGAGCGCCCGTTCCACGTACTCGGCCGGCGCGCCCAGGCCGTACGACACGTTGCTTGGCCGGTCGGACCGCCGAGGCAGGATAGCGCCAACGCTGGTGTGACAGATAGCTTACCGCCGCGGAAGTGATGGTCCGTCGCCGGAGAACGACGCGGAGGGTCCGGAGGCGCGATGGCGGAAGATCAGACGCACGATTTTACCGCATGCGGGCGAGAAGTTGCTGAACATCGCCGTCTGGTCGACGAAGCCCGTCGCGCCGACGAGAGCGTATGGGAACCGACCGGCTAGACGCCGGAAGACGACGAGGAGATCGAGTGGTAAAGACAACGAAGAAGACGTCCAATAACGCGTTCCTGCCCATCGTGCTGATCGTGCTCGCTGTGGGCGGCGCTGGCATTTATTACGCGATGCAGAACAAGCCGAAGCCGATCGAACTGGCGCCTGGCACCGCGCTGCCGACGGCGGAAGGTCAGCTGCGTGGCGATCCGAACGCTCCGATCACGATCATTGAGTTCGCCGACTTCGAGTGCCCTGGCTGCGGCCAGTTCGCCGCGTTGCAGGGGCCCGATGTCAAGACGCGGATCATCGATGCGGGACTCGCCAACTTCCGCTTCTACGATTTCCCGCTGACGTCGATTCACCAGAACACGATGGCCGCCCACCTCGCGGCGTCCTGCGCTGCCGATCAAGGCAAGTTCTGGGAAATGCACGACGCGCTGTTCGCCGGTCAGAT
This sequence comes from Gemmatimonas phototrophica, assembly GCA_945870175.1. Classification (GTDB taxonomy): domain Bacteria; phylum Gemmatimonadota; class Gemmatimonadetes; order Gemmatimonadales; family Gemmatimonadaceae; genus Gemmatimonas; species Gemmatimonas phototrophica_A. The sequence goes on along the minus strand of CAMBRJ010000019.1, from coordinate 8,373 downwards.
GGACTGGAACTCGCAGGCCACGACGAACCCCCGCAAGGTATTCGATTCGTACGCCGGTCAGCTTGGTCTCGATATGACGGCGTACAACAGCTGCTTCGACACGCAGAAGAATCTGCCGAAGATTCAGGCCAACGCGGCGGCCGGCACGGAGCGTGGTGTCAGCAGCACCCCGACGCTGGTGATTGGCAATCGCGTGTTCGCGGGGGGCTTGACGTACGACCAGATCAAGAAGATGGTCGACAGTCTGCGTGCGGCGCTTCCGGCCGCGCCGGCGGCGGCAGCCGTTCCCGCGACGACGGATTCCGCGAAGAAGTAAGTGGGCGAACGGCGGCGAACGGCCTAGGCCCGCCGCCGCCCCGCCGCTTCATCCAGTTGCAATGTCGGCATCATGCCACGAGGGCAGGCGCAGTTACGACTCCTGCGCCTCATACTGATCCTTCAGCGACGCCACCACGGACGGATCCGCCAGCGTCGTGGTGTCACCCAGCGCGCGACCCTCAGCGATGTCGCGCAGTAAGCGACGCATGATCTTGCCCGAACGGGTCTTCGGCAGATCCGCGCTGAACAGAATGTCGTCGGGCCGCGCCAAGGCACCGATCTTCATCGCCACGTGCTCGCGCAATTCGTCGCGCAGGCTACCGCTCGGCGTGAACCCAGCCCGCAACGACACGAACGCCGCGATCGCCTGACCCTTGATCTCGTGGGTCTTGCCCACCACCGCGGCTTCCGCCACCGCCGGGTGATCCACCAGCGCGCTCTCCACTTCCATCGTGCCGATGCGATGCCCCGCCACGTTGAGCACGTCGTCCACGCGGCCCAGAATCCAGAGATAGCCGTCGTCGTCGCGCTTGGCGCCGTCGCCGGGGAAGTAGACGTCGGGGCGATTGGGCCACTTCGTGAAATACGTCTCCACATAGCGCGCGTCGTCACCCCAGATCGTGCGTAACATGCTCGGCCAGGGATGCGTGATCGCCAGCAACCCCCCACCGACGCCGATCTCGTTGCCGGCGGTGTCGAGCAGCGCGGCGGTGATGCCGGGGAATGGCGTGGTGGCCGAGCCGGGCTTGGTGGTCGTCACCCCCGGCAGCGGCGTGATCATGATCGCGCCCGTTTCCGTTTGCCACCACGTGTCCACGATCGGACACCGCTCCTGCCCGATGTGCTTGTGATACCACATCCATGCTTCGGGATTGATCGGTTCACCGACGGATCCGAGTAAACGCAACTCCGAGAGATCGTGTTTCTCGACGTACGGCGTACCCCACTTCATGAAGGCGCGAATCGCCGTCGGCGCGGTGTAGAAAATCGACACTCCATAGCGCTCGCAGATCTGCCAGAACCGATCCTTGTCCGGCCAGTCGGGCGCACCCTCGTAGACCACCTGCGTGGCACCATTCGCCAGCGGGCCGTACACCAGATACGAATGCCCGGTGATCCAGCCGATGTCGGCGGTGCACCAGTACACGTCTTCTTCCTTCAAATCGAACACGTACTTGGTGGTGCTCGCCACGCCGGTCATGTAGCCGCCCGTGGTGTGCACGATGCCCTTCGGTTTGCCAGTCGTGCCCGACGTATAGAGAATGAACAGCAGGTCCTCGGCGTCCATCACTTCGGGTTCGCAGTACTTCGGCACTTCCCGCTTCAGGCGATGCCACCAGTGGTCGCGTCCTTCCTCCATTTCGGCGAACGTCTCGTCGCCCACGCCACTGCGGCCTCGCATCACCACCAACACATGCTCGATGGTGGGACAGTCTTTGAGTGCTTCGTCCGCGTTGCGCTTGAGCGGAAGCATCTGCCCACGGCGATAGCCGCCGTCGGCGGTGATCAACACCTTGCAGCCGCAATCGTTGATGCGGTCGCGCAGCGATTCCGGTGAGAAGCCGCCGAATACCACCGTGTGCACGGCACCGATGCGCGCGCAGGCCAGCATCGCGATCACCGCTTCGGGAATCATCGGCAGATAGATCGCGACCCGATCGCCCTTCACCACGCCGAGCTTCTTGAGCATGTTCGCCGCGAGATTCACTTCGCGGTACAGGTCCCAATACGTGTACGTGCGACGGTCGCCGGGTTCACCTTCCCAGATGATCGCGGCCTTGTTGCGGCGCGGCCCGTGAATGTGGCGATCGACGCAATTGACTGACGCATTGAGCTGTCCGCCCTGAAACCACTTGGCGTGCGGCGGCGTCCACTCCAGCACCGTATCCCACGGCTTGCTCCAGGTCAGCTCGCCGGCCTCGCGCGCCCAGAACCCTAGCGGGTCCGTCGCCGCCTCACTGTGCAGGCGCGCATCATTAACGCGAGCCGTGGCGCGGAAGGCGCTCGGCGAGGGGAAGGAGCGCGTTTCCTGCAGCAGGACGTCGATATCGCTCATGGAGACCTGGTGTCCGGTAGGAACCGGCGCGGTGGGGTGTCCGACGGGGGGAGTGCGCGAAGCACGCGTGTCCTGCTAATGTAGAGCGATGCAGTCCCCCCACGAAACAGCTTCGACCGGTGTCGCGTCCGCTCTGGCCAATGCCGCGTCGGGTCCGGCGCTGACCGCCGACGCGCTCGTCCGCGCTTTTGGTGGCCGCCGCGCCGTGAATGGGGTGTCGCTCACGCTGCATGAAGGCGCCTGTCTGGCCCTCTTCGGTCCCAATGGCGCGGGCAAGAGTACCCTGCTGCGCCTGCTGGGTGGGCTGCTCAAGCCCACCACCGGGACCACCCGGTTGCACGGCCAGCCGCTCCCCGGTGAGGCCGAGACGCGTCGACTGGTGGGATTGATCTCGCATCACGCCATGCTGTACCCGGCGCTGTCGGTGCGCGAGAACGTGCGCTTCGCTGCCGAATGTCAGGGGGTGATCGATGCCGACGACGCCACCACGCGGGTGCTCACGCAGCTGCGGGTGCTCGATCGAGCCGACACGGCGGTACGCTTTCTGAGTCGCGGATTGCAGCAGCGCGTGTCGATCGCGCGGGCGCTGGTGCATGGCCCGCAGTTGGTGCTGCTCGACGAGCCGTACACCGGGCTCGACGAAACCGGCGCCCAGGCGCTCACCGAGGCCTTAGGTGCGCTCAAGGCCAATGGAGCCACGCTGGTGCTGGTGACCCACAACCTCAGCGAAGGACTCGCGCTGGCCACGCACTCGGCCATCATGCAGCACGGGACGTTCGTGGATGAGCAGCCCGTGTCGCCGTCCGGCTTCGACGTGGCGGCGTATCAGGCGAAGTATCGCGCCCTCGTGCACGAGGGGCTGGCGTGAGCGCGCTACGCGTGAGGACAACCCATCGAGCGCCGTCGTACCTCGCCGACGCCTGGCGCATCGCCCGGAAAGACCTGCTGATCGAGTGTCGGACCAGGAGCGCGTTTCTGGCGGCCACGGTGTTCGCCGTGTTGGCCGTCGTGATCTTCCGGTTCACGTGGGATCCCACCGCCATTCCGGCCATCGATCTCGCGCCGGGCGTGCTCTGGGTCATTTTTACCTTTTCCGGATTGTTAGGGCTCAACCGCTCGTTCGGGCTGGAACTGGCCGACCGGGCGTATGACGGCCTGCTCGCGTCGCAGCTGTCGCGCGAGGCCATCTTTACGGGCAAGGTGATCGCGAACTTCGTGTTCGTGCTGTGCGTTCAAGCGTTGGCGCTTCCCGCCGTGGCGCTCTTCTTCGATCTGCCCGTCGGTCCCTCGTGGGGGATCATCGTCGCGATCGTGCTGCTCGCGTCCCTCGGGTTGTCGGCGGTGGGTACGTTGTTCGCGGCGATCGCCTCGAACACACGGCTGGCGGAGTTGCTGTTGCCGATGATGACGCTGCCGTTTTTCGTGCCGCTGGTGATTCCGGCGGCGCAGGCCACGGCAGTGGTGTTGCGTGGTCAGCCCATCGCCGAGGGGATGGCGTGGCTGAAGGTGCTGCTGGCATTCGATCTCGTGTTTGTCTTCGCCTGTATCATGGTATTTCCGTTCACCATCGAGGAGTAGGTATGTCGTCGGTGTCGTCTGCTGCCCCGCGTTCGGCCACGGTGCCGGAGCCGAAGGGATTCGATGCGTTCCTCGCCATCGCGATGGTGGCGGTGATCGCGGCGTGTGCGCGCGCGCTCTTCTTCACGCCCATCGATGCGATGCTGGGCGCGGCGCAGAAGATTTTCTACGTGCACGTGCCGGCGGCGATCATCGGCATGTATCTCTGCTGCGGATTGCTGTTTGTCTGCAGCATCATGTATCTGTGGATCAAGGACGAACGCCTCGATCGTCTCGCCGAGTCATCGGCCGAAGTGGGGCTGGTGTTCATGGGCATCGTGCTGGTGACCGGGCCCGTCTGGGCACGCTCGAGCTGGGGTACCTGGTGGGTGTGGGATGCGCGCATTACGAGCACGCTGTTCCTGTGGCTCTTGGTCATGGCGTACCTGGTGCTGCGCAGCGGCGTGGAGTCGATTGACGTGCGCGCCCGGTTGTCGGCGGTGATGGGCACGCTGGCGGCGCTCCTGGTGCCGTTTATTCATCTCACGGTGAAGCTGTTCCGTGGTATGCATCCGGAGGCGATCGTCCTTGCGCCGGCAAAGCCCAACCTGCCACCGGTGATGCTGATGTCGTTCGGCCTGTCGATGGCGGCGTTTCTGTTGCTGTTCTTCGCGCTGCTGCGTTTGCGTTTTCGGTGGGCCACGTTGCGTGATGCGCGTGCGGCGATGGAGGCGGCGTGATCGAGCATGTCCGTGCGCTGATGTCCGCGACGCCGATGCTGACCGGCGCCACCGTGCAGGACACGGCCGGGAAGGTGGCCTATGTCCCCAAGACTGGCGGTCCGCCCGACAGCAGCGGGTACATGTGGGCGGGCTACGCCATCGTGGCGGTGACCTACGGCGCCTACATCGCGCTATTGCTGCGTCGCATGGCGCGGGCGAAGCGCGGTCGGTGATCGGCCGATGATCATGGTGGCGCGCGCTCCTGAGCCGCGGCCGCTCGAGGGCGTGCGCATCGCCGTCACGCGCGCCGGGGAGCGTGGCTCGCCGTTGGCCGACGCGCTGCGGGCGAAGGGCGCCACCGTGCACGAGGTGCCGCTGACCCGTATCGAAACGCTCGACCTCGCGCCGCTGCACGACGCCGTTCGCCGCCTCGTCGAATTCGACTGGGTGCTGCTCACCAGCGTCAACGCGGTCGAGCACTTGGCGCGTGTGGTCGCCGAACGTGGCGCCGAAACCGCCATGGCGACCCGCCGACTGGCCGTGGTGGGGCTGGCGACCGCGGCCGCAGCCGAGCAGCGCGGCTGGCGCACGCCCACGGTGCAGCCCGAGAACGCGCAGGCGGTGGGGCTGTTGGATGCCATGGCGTCGCGTTCGGACATCGAGGGAGCCCGCATGCTGTATCCGTGCGCGGCGGCCGCTCGCGACGTGCTGCCCGACGGGCTGCGGGCGTTGGGGGCGGTCGTCGAGAGTGTACCGGCCTATCGCAGCGCGCCCGATCCCGAGGGACAAGCTCGCGTGCGCGCGCTGGTGAAGTCGGGAGAGATCGACCTGGTCACGGTGGCCGCGCCGAGCGCCGTCGATGCGTTGCTCGATGCCCTTCCGGCCGAGCATGCGGGGCGCCTGCCAGTGGCGTGCATCGGCCCCGTCACGGCGCGCGCGGCGAAGGTGGCTGGCTTTCCCGTTAAAGTGGAATCGGGGGCCGCGACGATGGAGGGGTGGGTGATCAGCATCGTGAAGGCCTGCGGGAAGTAATCCGGATCGGCAGGGGCTAACTGAACCTGCGGGTCCCCCAATAAATTGAAAGATGACTGAACTTGTCGTCCGTATCGGGACCCGTTCCTCTGAATTGGCGCTGCGTCAGGCGCGCCAGGTCGCTGCCGCGCTGGCCGAACGCGGGGTAGCGAGTGAACTGGTGGAGTACACAACCATTGGGGATCGCATTCTCGATCGCCCGCTCAACGCGATCGGTGAGAAGGGGCTGTTCACGGCCGAACTCGAAGCCGACCTCATTGCCGGTCGCACCGATTGTGCGGTGCACTCGCTGAAGGATCTGCCCACGGCCGATCCCGACGGGCTCACCATCGTGGCGCTGCTCGAGCGTGAGGATCCGCGCGATGCGCTGGTGGTCGGCCCCAACACCACCGCGCGCACGTTGCTGGAGTTGCCGAAGGGGGCGAAGGTCGGCACGTCGTCGCTGCGCCGTCGCGCGCAATTGCGCGCGCTGCGCCCCGACTTCGATGTGTGCGAACTCCGTGGCAACGTGGGCACGCGTCTGCGGAAGATCGACGCCGGTGAGGTCGACGCCGCGCTGCTCGCCGCGGCCGGATTGCGCCGTCTCGGCCTCGGCGATCGGATCGTCGCCTTCATGGATCCGCCCGACTGGATTTCGGCGCCGGGGCAGGGTGCCATTGCCGTTCAGGCGCGCGCCAACGACGCGCGCATGACGGCGATTCTGGTCACACTCGATCACGCGCACACGCGCTTCGCGGTGACCGCGGAACGGGCGCTGCTGGCGGCACTCGAGGGCGGCTGTCAGGTGCCAATCGGTGCCTGCACCACGTACGAAGTAAAGTACGGCCCGATGCTGCATGGCATCATCGCGTCGATCGACGGCGTGTCGGTGGTACGCGGCGGATTGCCGATCAACGCCGCCGATCCGGCGTCGAGTGGCCGTGAACTGGCCCGACAGCTGCACGCGGCGGGTGGCGCCAGCATTCTGGAAGAGCTGCGCGAGGATCTGGCTGAAGCGGCGGCGGCCAAGGCGGCGGAGAAGGCTGCCGCGCAGGGAGCCACCTAATGCCGATGCGTCTGCGTCGTTTACGGCGTACCGAGGCGCTGCGTCGCATGGTGCGCGAAACACGTCTCGATCCCGCCCAGTTCATCTGGCCGCTGTTCGTGCGTTCGGGGAAGGGCCTGCGTGCACCGATCGGCTCGATGCCCGGCGTGTCGCAGACGTCGGTGGACGAACTGCTGCGCGACGCCGAGAAAGCGGTGGCCGCGCAGATCGGCGGCATTCTGCTGTTCGGCATTCCCGACACGAAGGACGCGACGGGATCGTCGGCGTGGGATCCGCAGGGACCGGTACCGGCCGCCGTGCGCGCCGTGAAGCGGGAGTTCCCGCATCTCGTGGTCGTGACCGACGTGTGCATGTGCGAGTACACCGATCACGGACACTGCGGGCTGCTTACCGCATCGGGCGAAGTGGACAACGACGCCACGCTGGAGCTGCTGTCGCGTGAAGCATTGGTGCACGCCGAAGCCGGTGCCGATATCGTGGCCCCCAGTGACATGATGGACCTGCGTATCGGGCACATGCGCCGCGCGCTCGACATGGCCGGCTTCACGCAGACGCCGATCATGAGCTACGCCGCCAAGTACGCCTCGGCGTTCTACGGCCCGTTCCGTGAAGCGGCGGAATCCACGCCGGCGTTCGGCGATCGTCGCAGCTATCAGATGGATCCGGCCAATGGCCGCGAAGCGTTGCGCGAAGTGCGGCTCGACGTGGAAGAAGGCGCCGACATCTTGATGGTGAAGCCGGCCGGCGCGTACCTCGATATTATCGCGGCCGTGAAGCGCGACACGCAGATGCCGCTCGCCGCGTATCAGGTGAGTGGGGAATACTCGATGATCAAAGCCGCAGCGGAACGCGGTTGGATCGACGGCGATCGCGCCATGATGGAATCCCTGGTGGCCATCGCCCGCGCCGGTGCCGACATGACCATCACCTATTTCGCATTGGAAGCGGCCGCGGCTCTGCGTCACCGCTAAGCGTCTCTTCTTTCAACACCCTATCGTTGATGCACAATCCCTGGCGCGACATGTCCCCGGGTCCGCATGTGCCGGAGCTGGTGACCGCGATCATAGAAATTCCCGCGGGCTCGCGCAACAAGTACGAGCTCGACAAGGAATCCGGACAGTTCAAGCTCGATCGCGTGCTCTATTCGGCCGTGCACTACCCGGGCGACTACGGCTTCATTCCGCGCACGCTGCATGAAGACAACGATCCGCTCGACATTCTCGTGCGCATCAACGAGCCGACGTTTCCAGGGTGCCAGATCACCTGCCGCCCGATCGGCGTCCTGAAGATGTTGGACCGGGGTGAGCCCGACGAGAAGATCCTCGCCGTGCCCAGCGACGATCCGTACCACAACGACATTTACGACATCGCGGACATGCCGGCGCACTACCTGAAGGAGATCGAACACTTCTTCGGCATCTACAAGGATCTTGAAGGCAAGCGCGTCGAGATTCAGGGATGGGAAAAGAGTGAGGTCGCGTTCCAGGTGATTCAGCGGTCGATTGAGCGGTACGCCGAGGTGTACCTGAAGGGTGCGTAAACGGGACTGAAAACGGCAAACTCCCTAGGGAGCAGGGGGGAGGGTATCAGGGGGCAGGAAGCAGGAACCACGCGCGGTTCACCTCTTTCCTGCCCCCTGATAC
>CAMBRJ010000018.1 GCA_945870175.1 Gemmatimonas phototrophica | reverse complement strand
CGGAATAGGCCCGCTCCAGTGTAGTCCCGCCATCCGCACATTACCGAGGTACGCGTATGACCTTCGCGATCTCCGCCGTCGTTAGCGTGGTGCTCCACGCCCAGTTACTCGCCGCGCTGCCACGGGTGCCGCTGCCGAAGCCCAGCGCGAGCGCCGTACGTGCCGTCGTGCATCAGAACCGTGTGTCGGCCGGTCGCATGACGGGAACGACGCTACATCTCGATCTCGACATCGTGGAAAGCGCCTGGGCTCCGGAGGGGAACGAGGCGCCGGCGCTCCCGATCCTCGCGTTTGCGGAACGCGGTAAGCAGCCGCTGGTGCCGGGACCACTCGTGCGCGTGCCACGCGGAACGACCGTGATCCTCACGCTGCGCAATCGCACCGACTCGGCGCTGGTGATCGGTGATCTCCGCGCCGGCGTGGCCGGCGACGATACGCTACAGCTCGCGCCGGGTGCCACGCGTGACGTGCGGTATGCCCTCAACGTCGCCGGCACCTACGCGTACTGGGGGGCGTTTGCCGGCACCACCGCGGCCGATCGGTACTGGAAGGACAGTCAGCTGAACGGTGCGATCGTGGTCGACGAGCCCGGAGTCGCCATGCGCGATCACATTTTGGTGATCAGCGAGTGGTTTCTCGACTACGACAACGGGAGACCGTTCGAGGTAGTGTCGGTCATCAACGGACAAGGCTGGCCGCATAGCGAAACGATGACGTTGCGTCAGGGTGACTCGACACGCTTCCGGGTGATCAATGCCACCGCGCTGCATCATCCCCTGCACCTGCACGGCTTTTTCTATCAGATCGAGGCGAACGGGACGGGACGCACCGACACGCCGGTGCCGCGCGCGGCGCAGCATCTTTCGAATACCGATCTGATCAAGCCGCTGGGCACCGTCACCTTCAGTTTTTTGCCGAGTACACCGGGAAACTGGCTGTTTCATTGCCACTTTGCGTTTCACGCCGACGAGACGGCATCCGTCGTCGGGTCTCCCCGTGATTCCGCTGAGGCTGACGCGGCCGCACGCGCTCAGCATGACGCGCACGCGGCGGGGAGCGGCATGGGCAGCGCCGCCGGACACTCGATGCGCGGGCTCGTGGTCGGCATCAAGGTGACGCCGGCGCCGGACTATGTGGAGCCGTCACCGGCGAACGCGCGTGAATTGCGGTTGTTCGTGCAGGAGCGGGCGCGGCGGCTCGTGACTGGCGCGACGGCGTTCGGATTCGCGCTGCAGTCCGGCCCTGCGGCGCCGGCGAAGGACTCGGTGGTGTTGCCCGGTCCGGTGTTGGAACTCCGCAAGGGTGAGCCGGTGCGCATCGTGGTGCGCAACAATCTCAGCGAGCCCACGTCCATTCACTGGCATGGACTGGAGATCGAGAGCTTTCCGGATGGTGTGCCGAATTGGAGCGGGCTGGGAGCGCGCGTGTACACGCAGATTGCACCGAACGACACGTTCGTCGCGGCGTTTACCCCGCCGCGCTCCGGCACGTATCCGTATCACTCGCATTTCAACGATCGGCATCAGATCAGCCGTGGTATGTACGGCGCGGTCATCGTGAGTGACGGGCCGCGTGATCTCGTGCACGATCATCTCGTGGTGGCCGGTGGGGGAGGCCCCGATCTCGAGAAGCACATCGAAAGCCCCTTCGCGCTGGTGAACGGGCGCACGTCGCCCGCTCCGTTGCGACTCACGGTGGGAGAGACCCACCGGCTGCGCATTGTGAGCATTCATCCTGATTGGCGCATCGCGTTCACGCTCAAGACCGACAGCACGGTGGCCCAGTGGCGGGCCATCGCGAAGGACGGCGCCGACCTGCCGCTTGCCGTCGCGACCGTTCGACCAGCGCATGTCGAGATGGGCCCGGGGCAAACGGCGGATTTCGAGTTCACGCCAACACAGCCTGGTGTGTGGCGTCTCGAGGTGAAATCCGTCGACCCGGGGTGGTACATCCCGCTCACCGTGATCGTGGCCGCGAAGCAATCCCAGAAGCAACCCCAGTAGTCTTCAGGGCTTCGCGGTCACGAAACGAATGCTCTTGAGGGCGTCGTTCGCATGCGTGAGTTCCACCGACCCCGGCGGAAAACCGTTGAAGCGCAGCATGTAGGCAATCACATCGGTGACTTGCTGACTGGAGTACACGCCGGGCGTGTCGGTCGGCATGGTGGTGCGAATGCGTTCGTGTAAGTCGGCGAGCGTTTGTCCGCTCCAGCTGCTCATGAACGCGCTGCCGGTGAGTTCGCCGGCCTCGTCGCCACCGGCGAGCGTTTCCATGTGGCAGCGTGCACAGAGCTGCTTGTAGGTGGTTTCTCCGCGGCCGGCCTGCGCCGCGGAGAAGACACTATCCCAGGTGGTGCGCTCGTTCCGACGCGGCGCCGTGTCGTGATCGACGGTCGTTGCCGCGACGCCGGCCCAGAGCGGCATCACGATGAGCGCGCCGAGGAGACCGGCGGCGCGGACGCCGCGTCGCGAAAGCCAGCGTGGCATCACCGCGCTGCCGCCGCGGGCAAGCGAAAGGCGATGTACTCACCAGAGTACGGGCCACCACTAACGGCGACGACGATGTACTGTTTCCCGCCCACCGTGTACGTCATCGGCGACCCGCTTTGCGGAGCCGGCAGGTTCACGCCGCCCACTTCCTTGCCGGTGGCCTTGTCGTAGGCGCGGAGCACCGCGCCACGGGGGCGTGGTGCCAACGTGGTGACTTCGGGATCGCCCGCGATGACCAGCGTTTTCGTGACCAGTGTGCCCACCGAACCCGCCTGGCCCGTGCGCGGAATCGTGACGCCTTTGAGCGCTTCGTGATTGCGTACGGCATCGGGTGTTTCGCCATGCGGCACTTGCCACACGATGTCGCCCTTATTCAGGTCGATCGCGGTGATCGTGCCGTACGGCGGCTTGAGCAGCGGCAATCCCTGCACGGTGAAGCCGCCGCGACCCGCACCCGGGGCGAAGCCACGGATGTAGTCCATGTCGGACACGCCCTTGGCCGGTACCACGAGGCCGAGGGCTGACGGCGACGCGTTGGTGGCGGAGAGATACAGCATGTGCGTTTCCGGATCGTACGAGCCGCCGGGCCAGTTGCTGCCCCCGTTGGTGGGTCCATTGGAGAACGTGGCGAGCGGGCCCTCGGCTTTGCTCACGACCGGCGGCGTGAAGATGGGCCCGAGCTTGAAGCGCGATGCGGCGGCGAGTCCGGCTTCCTTGAGCGCTGGCGTGAAGTCAATGAGGTCGGTGGTGAGGACCCCGTTGCGGGCGTACGCGGCCGGCTTCGTGGGCATCGGCTGCGTGGGTGCGTACCACTCGCCCGGCACATCACCCTTCTCGACGGCGCGCTCTTCGAACGGCCAGATCGGTTTACCGGTGACCCGATCGAACATGTAGAGAATGCCCTGCTTGGTGGGCAACGCCACGCTCTTGATCGCTTTGCCGCCCACGGTGATGTCGGCGAGGATGGGGGCCGCGGCCAGGTCGAAGTCCCAGATGGGATGGCGCACGAGCTGGTAGTGCCACTTGCGCACGCCCGTGAGCAGATCGACGCAGACGAGGCTCTCGCCGTACAAGTTGTCGCCCGGTCGATGTCCGCCGTAGTAGTCGCCCGTTGGTGATTCGATTGGCAGGTAGACGAGGCCGAGTTCTTCATCGGCGGTGATCTGCGTCCAGACGCCGGTGTTGCCGGCGTTGTCGGCCGAGCCGTTCAACCACGTGTCGTAGCCGAACTCTCCCTTGCGCGGGATGGTGTGAAACGTCCACAACCGCTTCCCCGTGCGCACATCGAAGCCGCGGATATCGCCCTTGTTGTTGCGATACGACTTGGGCGAGCCGCCTTCACGAAAGGCGGCGCCGATGATGACGACGTTCCGCGCGACGGTGGGTGCCCCTTGATAGCCGATTTCGCCCGTCTCGAGATCGGGGAGAATCGGTACATCCATGTTCTGCTTCAGATCGACGGCGCCGCTGTCGCCGAAGCTGCGAATGCGCGCCCCCGACTGGGCATCGAGCGCAATCAGGCGGTAGCCCGGCGTGATGTAGAGAATGCGGGCACTCTTGCCATCGGTCCAATAGGCCAGGCCGCGTCCGGAGAGCGGTCGCGGCGCGGCGGCACCGCGGGCGCCTTCGTTTTCGCTGTGCATCCACAGTAGTTCACCGGTGACCGCATCGAGTGCGACCACGGCGCGGCGCGTGCCGGCGGTGGTGTACAACACGTTGCCCACCATCAGCGGCGTGCCTTCCAGTTTGAACTCGGGTCGCGGGCCCAGCTGATCGGTTTTGAAGCGCCACGCGACTTCGAGGGTGCTGAAGTTCGTGGCCGTGATCTGATCGAGCGGTGAGTAGCGCGTGCCGCGCGTGTCGCCGGTGTGGCTGGGCCACTCGCCGGCGGCGGTGGAGAACGGTGCCGTGCGCGTTGACTGCGCCAACGCCATGGTCGGTAACGCCGAGAGAAGGCAGAGACAGACGGTGTTGCATCGAAAGAAGGTCATGCGGTTACGGTACCGGTTTTTTGAAAGCCTTCGCCTTGCGCGCGGCCACGAGGGAATCGAACTCCGCCTGCTCGAGATACGTCACATCGATCCAGTTGTGGGCCATCTCGTCGACCGTGCGGTCACCCCAGCCGACCCACTGCGACGGGTCGGGATTGTTCGCGTTGGCGGCGGTGTTGTCGTGCCACGCGGTGAACACCAATGTCGTGCCCTTGGGGAGCAGTGGCGCCGCCTCGGTGGCGTAGACGTAGTTGATGTGCCAGTTCCACTGGAAGTTGCTCACGGCGCTGATCACTTCCCGACGGCCGTCGGGGAACACCGCTTCGAGTGACATCGCTTTGCCGCGCATGTGCATGTGCGGCTGAAAGTTCTCGAGTCGCCCCGGCGCCGGCATCACGTAAAAGTTCTGCGTGACGGTTTTCTCGTTGGGCGGGATGTCGAGATCGCGATCGCGCGACAGGTCGAACATTTTCAGCACCGTACGATGCGGCGGCACGAATCCTTTCGGATAGAAGTACACGGCCATTTCGACCTGACTGTCCTTGATCTCTTCGCCGATGGCGTGCATGTGCACTTCCCACCGGATTTGCGAGCCCGGCAACATCAGTTTGCCCGCGTCTTCCGGGAAGATCTGTCCCGTCTTGCCGACGGCCCATTCCATGAACAGTCCGGCGTTCATCTGGTGATCGTGCGCGGAGCTCGCCAGCCCGGTCACGCCCTGCTCGGGTTGCAGCAAATAGGCCAGCACATGGTGCACGATTTTGCGATCATTCGCGCGCACCGGCTTCACCTCGATCGCGCGCACCCAGCGCGGTTCGGTGAGGCCCGTCTCCACCACGGGACGGAACCACTTGTCCTGTGTTTTCGGCGCGAGGGTATACGGCTTCGAGCGGATGATGAGATCCGGCTGCACGCCCAGCTGTTCGGCCAGTTGCCAACGGTTCGGATCGGGGAACACGATGGCGGGTGGCATGTCGCTCGCCTCGCCCATCGGCGTGCCGGTGTCCACCCAGTCGACGATGGTGGCGAGCTGTTCGTCGCTCAGTCCCCCGTCGTTCTTGAATTGCTGCACGCCGATCGTGCGGTCGATGTGCCACGGCGGCATGAGTCGCGCCGAGACTTTGTCGCGAATGCGCCGAGAGTACTTCTTGGCGTCGGCATACGTGAGCAGCGACATTGGCGCAATCGAGCCCGGCTGATGACACGACTGACACTTCTGTTGCAGGATGGGCGCGACGTCTTTGGTGAACGTGACGGCGCGCCGTGCGGTCGCCGTCGGAGTTTGCGCGGCGAAGGGATTCTGCGCGGACAGCGCACCGGCCGACAGTGCGAACGTCACCAGGCCCAGCGTCGCGATGCGTGCGTTCATGGGGTCACCGTCACGAGAAGAAATCCGTTGGTCCAGCAGCACTGTGCGTGTCCGGCGGTCATCGCCGACAGATCATTGGCGCGCACCCGAATGCGATAGTCGCCGGCGCGACTGAAGGTGGCGGTGGTCGTGCCCGTGCCACCGGTGGGCGCGAGTCGATTGGTTGGTGCGGAGAAGGTCACCGTGCCCGGCCCCTGGTGCTTGAACCAGGTGAGATCGACCGGCGCTTTCGTTCTCGCGTCATCGGTGACCATGACGCTCAACGACAATGGCGTTCCGACACGCGTGCGCAGCGGACTGGCGGTCACTCCGAGTGGTCCGCGTCCTTCCGGGCCCTCGGCGGTGAATCGGAGCGCCGGCGGCGTATTGTTGCTGCTCGCCTCGCCCTCGACGGCATCAATTTCCCAGTCGGGCTTGAGACTACCGGCGATCGTGAACGTCTGCCCGCGATCCTTCACCGTCCACACCACTTGCTTCGTACCGAAGTTGGCGGGGACGACCAAGGCAAACACGCCCCAGTGTCGACGGGGGGCAAACGACGAGGGCTGTCCCTGATTGGGCGCGCCGGGCGTGACGAAGTTGTCACTGCCAATCGGCACGTCCATCTGTTCCTCGGTATTCCGATTGTAGTAGCCGAAGGAGAGGCTGAAGCTGCCGTCCTTGTTGCGGTACCAGCCTTCGAATACCGGCGTGACGGTCAGGCCACTGGGGCTTGGTGGTGCGAGCGAGCCTTGGGCGAGGGCGAGCCCCATGGGGGTGAACCCCAGCGCCGCGATCGCCAGCAGCATGGGCACGCGGGAGAACCATCGTCGGACGCTCGAGTAGCGCACACTGCCTCCTCATGAGGGAACCGTCTGCCGCTAGTATGGCACCGTGACGGGCCCGAGGCGAGAGATGAGGGTGCGTGGGGTTCCCGCCCTGTCGGTCGGACATCATGGGGACGAGCCAGATTGGTAGGGCACCCCCATGGTTGCCCATGAGGTTGCGCCGGTCGGCCGTCCCGCCGGGTACGCGACGCCGGTGACCAGGGAGAGGAGGGGGACGACTCGCCAGCTATTGTTCACGAACGGTGCCGGTGCATGCTCACGTTCGAAACTCTGGAGATTCCATGTTCAAGAAATTCGCCGCCGAAGCGCTGGGCCTCAGCGACATCGGTGTCATCGTCGACTCGAAAGACTTCGACAAGGTCGATGCCGACGACTACCTCTTTCACGAAGACCAGGAGAAGATCTACTTCCTGATCAAGTCGCGGAAAGACGAATATTGCTTCACGAATCTGGCGCTCATTCATGTGGACGGCGAATCCGCCATTTCGGCCAAGCGCCTGATCCGCCGCTACGATTACGCGCAGCACGCGATCGCCCACGTGTCGATCGAAACGGCCGGCACGGTCGATCTCGATATCGAACTCAAGTTCACTATCGGTGACAAGCCATTCAGCATCGATGTGCGCAAGAGTCACCTTGAGGCGCTCAAGGACATGTACAAGGCACTGCACACCATCGGCAAACTGCAGAAGCGCGATGAGGTGGGTCGGGCGCACGCCATGGTGGCGGCGTCAGTGCTGGGTGCGATGATGAAGCTGAACAACACGGTCACCGATCCGGCCTCGGTGGTGAGCCATTATCGTGCGGTGCTCGATGCGATGAACGACGCGGTGCGTGACGATCATACCCGCAAGGACTTCAGCGCGATCTTCGAGAAGTACATCCACGCCTGATGCGTGCGGCGTCTCGCGCGCTATTTGAGAACGACCGCCTCGCCCGGTAGTGCCGGTGTGGTTATTGGCCGCCGGCGGGCGCGGGTGATCTGCTCGAAGCTGTAGCCCAGCGCGATCAGCCTGGGCTCGCTCCACGCGGTGCCCAGAAACGAAATCCCGATCGGCAGTCGGTCGTCGCTGAATCCGGCCGGCACGATGAGGTCGGGAAAGCCGGTGAGGTTGGCGAGGTTCTGCGCATCGGGCGCCGCACTGCTCCCGGTCGCGTCGATGCGATCGGGTTTCGTGGATTGCGTCGGATAAACGATGGCGTCGAGCTGGTTCGTTGCCAGCATGCCGTTCACCACGTCGCGCATCATCGGAAGCGCATGTTCACGCACCGAGCGATAGCGGTAGTCGTCGGTGCTGCCGCCGGCGAGTTCGTTTCCGAACCTCGCCCAGCGCGAGCTGTTCGGTGCCGTGCCGTTCACACCGAGCGATGTGAAGCCGTGGCTGCGTTCGATCATCTCGGCGAGGGTCTTGGGGTAGCTCGCCGGCGTGTTCTGCAGGTAGTCCGCGATTTGCGACGCGAACTCTGGAAAGCGCACGGCGGTGTACCAGGCGTCCTTCGCCTCGAGCATCCACTTGGGAAAGCGCACCTCGACGATCGTGGCTCCAGCTTTGCGCATCGCGTCGAGCGATGACTCCATGATCCAGTCGACGTCGGTGTTGAAGCCGGTGAAATCACGCGCGATGCCGATGCGGGCACCCTTGAGTGCATTGGGCAGCAGGTATTTGGTGTAATCACGCTCGGCATGTCCTTCACTGCGACGCGTGGCCGTGTCGGCCGCATCGACGCCGGTCATAGCGCCGAGCGCGATGGCGACGTCGGTGACGCTTCGCGCCATCGGGCCACCGGTGTCGAAGGAGAGCGCGAGCGGAATGATGCCCGAGCGGCTCAGGAGGCCATGCGTGGGTTTGAGCGCGACAATGCCGTTGACGGTGGCGGGCCCACGAATGCTGCCGCCGGTATCAGTGCCGAGGCCGAATTGCGCGAACGCGGCCGCCACGGCGGCGCCGGTGCCGCCCGACGATCCTCCTGGCGAAAAGGCCAGGTGATGCGGATTCAGCGTCTGACCGCCGAGGGAACTGTAGGCGCTCCCGGACGCGAACTCCGACAGGTTGACCTTGGCGAGTACGATGGCACCGGCATCGCGCAGCTTCTGCACCAGCGCCGCATCGCGTGCGGGGACGTACCCCTCGAGGAGCACCGAGCCACCGGTCGTGGGCAGATCGTGCGTGTCGTAGTTGTCCTTGAGCACGATGGGGATGCCGTGCAGCGGTGAGCGCTTGCCCTTCGCCCGGCGTTCGGCATCGAGGGCGCGTGCGGTTTCGAGCGCCTTCGGATTGAGCGCGATCACGGCATGAATGGCCGGACCTTGACGATCATACGCGGCGATGCGCGCGAGATACCGTTTGACGAGCTGCTCCGACGTGAGCGTGCCGGCGTCGAAGGCCGCGTTGAGCTCGGTGATTGTGGCGGCGTCGAGGTCAAGGGCGCGCTGCGCACGGGCGGACGGCGCGATCAGGAGCAGCAGCGCCGTGGCGAGCGCCACGACGGCGGCTCCGCGGGTCAGGGTGGGCAACGGAGAGCGCCGGTAAGAGTGCGGTTACGAATGGATGTAGCTGTGCAGCGTGGCGATCGTACTCTCGTGATCGGCGATGATGTCGTCCATGATGTCACGGATAGAGATCATGCCGAGGACGCGGTCGCCGTCGAGCACGGGGAGGTGTCGGATCTTCTTGGCGCTCATCAGCGCCATGCAGTCGCGGGTGCGCGTCGTGGCACTCACGGTGAACACGTCGGCCGTCATGATGTCGGCCACCAGCGTCTCCTTCGAATTGCGACCTTGCAGTGTGATCTTGCGCGTGTAGTCGCGTTCCGAGAAGACGCCTGCGAGCTGGTCGCCGTCCATGACGAGCAGCGCGCCTACCCCATAGTGCGCCAGCTTCTCGACCGCAGCGTACACGGTGATGTCGGGTGGCACCTGCCAGAGCGTTCCGTCGTGCTTCCTGAGAATTTCGCCGACAGCTTTCATGACACGGTACCGGGTAGGGGTGACAGGACATTCCTAGGGTACGCGATCGCGGGCGGGTGCGCCAGACGGTGTGCCCTCTCTGGCCCCGCCGGGGCCGTCGCCCTATTGTTGCCGTGGTCTGAGCCGCCACGCCCACGCTCCGGTGCGCACGGCGGCTCAATGAGAGGGAGCGCTATCAGGATGAAGCCATCAATACTCGCCATCGGTGCCGTCGTACTGCTTGCCGGCATGGCGAGTGTGTTGCCGGCGCAACCAGCTCGCCCCCGTTTTGCGCCGATCCAGCCGGAACTCTTCGCGGCCGGCGGGGCGCTGGCGAATGCCTTTGCCGACATTGATCAGGATGGCGATCTCGATCTCTTCGTGGGCTTCAACGGCACACCCAACCGGCTGTACCGGAACACGGGCGGCACGTTCCGCGATATCGCGGCCGAGGCCGGCGTGGCCGATGCGCGAGCGACGCGCGCCGCCGCGTGGGGTGATATCGACGCCGATGGCGATCCCGACTTGTTGCTGGGGTTCACGCCGGGCGCTGGCCCAGTGCTTCGCCTGTACCGCAACGACGGTGCGCGATTCACCGAGATCACGGCGGCCAGTGGGCTGACGGTGGAGACCGGCGCAGTGCGTCAGCCGGCTTTCCTCGATGTCGATGGCGACGGTGATCTCGATCTGTTCGTGGCGTTTCGCGATCGCGCCAACATGCTGTATCGCAACAGCGGCGGCATGTTCACCGACGTGGCGACGCAGCTGGGGCTGGCCGATGCGCGGAAGAGTGTGGGCGCGGTCTGGTTCGACTACCAGCAGGATGGCGATTTCGATCTGTACGTGGCGAATCAGGATGGTGATGCCAACGGCTTCTTCCGCAACGACGGTGGCACCTTCACCGATGTGGCGGAGTCGCTTGGGCTGGCGTGGGGTGGGCGTGGGGCGAAGCTGGCCACGCAGGGCACCGTACGGCCCTGTGTCGCTGACGTGAACAACGATGGCGTGGCCGACCTGTTCTCGGCCAACTATGGACCGAACGGCCTGTTTCTTGGGTCCTCCGACGGCACGTTCCGCGACGTGAGCACGGCCTGGGGCGTGGCGATCGACGGTCGATACGATACCTGTGCCTTCGCCGACATCGATCACGACGGCCTGCTCGATCTGTACGTGAACGGTACCGTGTCGGCCACGGAGAGCTTCCGGGATTATCTGTTCGTGCGCGCCGGGAAGTCCACTGGTACCGCCTTCGTCGAGGTGACGCCTGACAACCTGCTGGCGCTGACGGCGAGTCACGGCGTGCAGTGGGCCGACGTGGACGGCGACGGGGCGCTTGATTTGGCGCTGGCGGGCTCGCGACCGGATGCGTCGCATCCGGTCCTGCGCACCACGCTGCCGCCGGCGGTGGCGCGGCGATCGCTGCAGGTGCGCGTGGTCGATGCGAATGGTCGCGCCACGATGGCCGGTGCCGAGGTGCGTGTGTATGCGGCGGGGACACGCACACTCCTGGCCACGCGATGGGTAGATGCCGGTTCGGGCTACGACGCGCAGAGTGACATGCCGGTGCACGTGGGCCTCACGTCGATGCAGCCAGTGGATGTGGAGGTCACGACGCTCGTTGCGGGAACGCGTGTGAAGAACATGGTTCGGCGTGTGTCGCCGGCCAGCTATGCGAAGCGCGCTCTCCTCGTGCGGGCGGTGCCGGCGCCGTCCGGTCGCGGGAACCGGTAGCGCGCGCTCACCGTCGCGTACGCTGCTGCCCCCTAACATTTC
Source organism: Gemmatimonas phototrophica (assembly GCA_945870175.1). Classification (GTDB taxonomy): domain Bacteria; phylum Gemmatimonadota; class Gemmatimonadetes; order Gemmatimonadales; family Gemmatimonadaceae; genus Gemmatimonas; species Gemmatimonas phototrophica_A. The sequence continues at coordinate 5,132 of CAMBRJ010000018.1, read as the reverse complement.
AGGGTCACGAGCGCCAGAATATGCTGGTAGATGTTCGTTGCTGACCCATTTTCCACGGAGTCTCTGTGAGCACGGCCCCGATCTCTCTCACCGTGAACGGCGTCCGCCGAACGTTCGACGGCGATCCGACCATGCCGCTGCTGTGGTATCTGCGCGACGAACTTGCCCTCACTGGCACCAAGTACGGCTGCGGTATCTCGCAGTGTGGGGCGTGCACGGTGCATGTGAGCGGGGCGCCGGTGCGCGCCTGTCAGCGGCGCATGCAGTCGTTGGCCGACGCCACCGTGACCACCATTGAAGGGTTGCATCCGGCGGGTGCGCATCCGCTGCAGGTGGCGTGGCGCGAGATCGACGTGCCGCAGTGCGGGTTCTGTCAGAGTGGCCAGATCATGCAGGCGGCCACACTGCTCGCGAAGAACAGCACGCCGACCGACGCCGAGATTGATACCGCCATGAACGGTCATATCTGTCGGTGCGGCACGTATCCACGCATTCGCGCCGCGATCAAGGCGGCGGCGGAGGCCACGCGATGAGCGCCAAGCAGAGATTGCCGTGGATGGCCACGCCGACCGAACCGGCCGAAGTGGCGACGACAGAGACGGGCGTGCTCGATACGCATCGCCGCGACTTCATGAAGCTGCTGGGCATGGGCGGCCTGCTCGTCGCTGCCAGCACGTTCGGTGCGCGACGTCTCGAGTCCGCCGATGCGCTGTTCGCGCCGAACGCCGAGCCGTGGGAGCCGCATGCGTACGTGCGTTTGGGCGACGACGGCATCATCACGATCATGTGTCATCGCTCGGAGATGGGGCAGGGCATCCGCACCACGATGCCCATGATCATCGCCGACGAGATGGAGGCCGACTGGGCCACGTGCCGCGTGGAGCAGGCGCTTGGTGACGACAAGAAGTACGGCAATCAGAACACCGACGGTTCCACCAGCATTCGTGATTTCCTGGCCGCCTACCGCGAGGCGGGGGCCACCGTGCGCGCGCTGCTGGAAGATGCGGCTGCCAAGGAGTGGGGCGTGGCGTCGACCGACGTGCGCGCGAGTAACGGTGCCGTGGTGCACACCGCGAGCGGCCGCACCAAGTCCTATGCTTCGCTGGTGGGCACGGCCCGCACGATTCCGATGCCGGCCAAAGCGCGCGTGCGCATCAAGGCGCCGAGCGAGCGGCGGTGGGAAGGGAAGCGGATGCCGTCGGTTGATCTGGTGCCGATGACCACGGGTACCGCGATGTACGGCGCCGACATGACGCTGCCGGGCATGAAAGTGGCGGTCATCAGCCGACCGCCGGTGTGGGGCGGTAAGGTGGTGAGCGTGGACGACAGCCTCGCGCTGAAGGTGCCGGGCGTGGAGCGTGTGGTGCGCATTCCCGAGACGCCGCTGCCGAGTGCGTTCTTCCCGCTGGGTGGCGTGGCGGTGATCGCGAAGAACACGTGGGCCGCGATCCGCGGACGTGACGCGCTGCGCATTACGTGGGAGGGCGGCCCGAACGCGACGTACGACAGCACGGCCTACAAGGCCACGCTGTTGGCGTCGGTGCGGGCGCCGGGCAAGGCGGGACGCGCCGTGGGCGATGTACCGAAGGCGCTGGCGGGTGCGACGAAGCGCGTGACGGCGGAGTACTACATGCCGCACCTGTCGCATGCGCAGATGGAGCCGGTGGCCGCGCTGGCGAACGTGGCGAACGGCAAGGTAGAGGTGTGGGCGCCAACGCAATCGCCGCAGGACGCGCGCAACACCGTGGCGCAGTATCTCAAGGTGGACGCGGCGAACGTGGCGGTGCATGTGACGCTGCTGGGTGGTGCCTTCGGCCGCAAATCGAAGCCCGATTTCATTTGCGAGGCCGCATTCCTGTCACGCGAGGTGGGTGCGCCGGTGCGCGTGCAGTGGACGCGCGAGGATGATCTGCGCAATTCCTATTTACATGCGGTGGCGGCGCATCGGCTCGAAGCGGGCCTCGATGCCAACGGCAAGGTGACGGCCTGGTTGCACCGGTCGGCGTATCCCGCCATCGGTGCCACGTTTGCGCCGAATGTGCCGGGCGCCGGGCCGGATGAACTCACGAACGGCGCGAGCGACATTCCATTCGACATTCCGAACATCAGCGTCGAGATCTGTCCGGCCGTGGCGCACACGCGCATCGGCTGGTTTCGCAGCGTGAACGCGATCCATCACGGCTTCGCCATTGGTTCGTTCGTCGACGAGCTCGCGTATGCGGCGAAGCAGGACTCGGCAGATTTTCTGCTGGGGTTGCTCGGCCCCGACCGTGTGGTCGATCTGTCGAAGGCGGGCTTGGTGGCGCCTGCCAGCAACTACGGCGCGACGTGGGCAGATCATCCGCTCGACAGTGCGCGGGCGCGCAGCGTGGTGGAGCTGGCCGTCGAGAAAAGTGGATGGCGCGGCGCGAAATTGCCGCGGGGCAAGGGCCGTGGTATCGCCATCCATCGCAGCTTCCTGTCGTACATCGCGATGGTGGTGGAGGTCGAGGTGCTGCCCGACGGCACGGTGCTGGTGCCCAAGACCACGGTGGCGGTGGACGCCGGCTTTATCGCGAATCCCGATCGCGCGCGCGCGCAGATGGAAGGGGCGCTGATCATGGCGATGAGCAATCTGCTGACCAGCGAAGTGACCTTCGCCAGTGGCAAAGTGGTGCAGTCGAATTTCCGCGATTACGGCGTGACGCGCATGCGTGCGGCGCCGCACGTGGTCGACGTGCATCTGGTGAGCAGCGAAGGACTGCCCGGTGGCATCGGCGAGCCCGGCGTGCCGCCGGCGGGTGGGGCCATCGCGAACGCGATCTTCGCCGCGACCGGCGTGCGGGTGCGGCAGTTGCCGGTGGGCAAACAATTGGCGGGGTGGCAGACGCGGGCAGCGAACGGAGTGCGCGGGGGCGAGTAGCGTCTGGCACGAGTTGGTGTGGGGTCCGATGCGGACGACGCCGGCGTGGACTACGCCGGCGTAGACTTGTCGCGCGGACCTCGGCGATCACGGTCCGCATTCCGTCGGGCGCCGGTCCCACGGCGCTCGGTGCTGATCTGCATCTCCAGCTGGCGCACGTCGGGAGTCCCCTTGGGCGGATCCACATGCGTCACCGTGATGCATTCACCGAAATGCTCGCTCAATCCGATGCCAATGCCTTCCACCAGCGAAGCCATTGCGGACGATCCGGAGAATCGAAGGCGCAGCATATCCGACTCCCGCAATTCCACGTCGAGCACCGGCGCGCCGACGTTGGGTATGAGCGCGCTCAGCGCTTTCGGAAGGAATCGGTTGACGTGCAGGATTACGGACATCGCGGTGGACTGATCTTTCGCAATCGCGGGCAATGCCGCGAGCACCGGCGCGACCAGCCGATGGCCAAAGATCGCAAACACCGTCGACGGGGCGACACCGCGCACGTCCGCAACGGTGTGCAGAAAGACGGACACTCGTTCCATGTCGGAGGGCGCGATACCGAGACGCTCATCGGACAACGCACGCACCACCGCCAGATCATCCGGCCCGAACTCTACCCCGACGATCTGCTCCATTATCGAAAGAATTTTACTCATCTGTAATCTTACAGTTGAGCTTGCTTTGGGAGCAGGGGGGCCTCCGCACCGGAGGGGCGAGCCCTGGCGCTTGGAGCTGGGCGCCATGGCTCGCCCGCGCAGCGGATCAGGCGCGACGCGCGCGATCGGCCTCCCACTCATCAAACGGGCCGTCGAAGTCCATCAGGCGTGTGCCGTTGAACCACCACACGCGCGTGGCCACCTGACGCAGGAAGGCGCGGTCGTGGCTGACCAGCAGCACCGTGCCGTCGAACTCGTCGAGCGCATCTTCCAGGACTTCGATGTTCTCGACGTCGAGGTGGTTGGTGGGTTCGTCGAGCACCAGCAGGTTGGCCCCGGTGAGCGTCATGATGGCCAGCGCCATGCGGGCCCGCTCGCCGCCGCTGAGGGTGCGGATTTCGCGGAACACTTCGTCGCCGGTGAAGCCGAAGGCGCCGAGGTGATTCTGGATGTTGCCGCGGCTCCAGAGAGGCCGCTGCCCCTGAATGGCGTCCGACAGCGACAATTTCAGCGGAAGGTCGGCCAAGTCCTGTCGAAACCACGCCGGCGTAATCGAACTGCCCACGCGCGCCTGGCCACTCGCCGGCGCGAGATCCCCCAGCATCGTGGAGATGAACGTCGACTTGCCCGCCCCATTGGGGCCGACCAGCGCGATGAAGTCGTTGCGCCGCAGCGTAGCGGTGAAGTCCTTCACCAACACGCGGCCCGGCACTTCCACGCACAGCGCATCGATGGAGACCACCTGATCGCCACCGCGCTCCGCAATCTTGAACTCAAGCGACATCGCGGCCGGATCGCCTACCGGCGGCGCGAGACGCGGCAGGCGTTCGAGTCGTTTGCGCTTGCCCTTGGCCTGAAACGAGTTGACGCCGGCCAGGTTCCGCCGGATGTATTCCTCTTCTTTCTTCACGTACGCGCGCTGCTTCTCCACTTCACGTTCGCGCGTGAGTCGACGTTCGGCGCGCTGGGGCACGAACTGGCTGTAGTTCCCCTTGTACGCTTCGCTGGTCTTCGCCTCGATGTGCAGGATGTTCGTGCAGACGGCATCCATGAACGCGCGATCGTGCGACACCACCAGCACGGTTTCGTCGCACTCCTTGAGCCACTCCTGGAGCCAGGTGGTGGTGTCGAGGTCGAGGTGATTGGTGGGTTCGTCGAGCATGAGGAGGTCGGCGGGCGCAATGAGCTGCGCCGCTAGTCCCACGCGTCCGCGCTCTCCACCAGACAGCGTGCTGACCAGCCGCGTTTTCGACTCCTCGGCATCGAAGCCAAGACCCTGCAGTACGGCGTCCACGCGGGCGTGGTAGATGTAGCCGCCGAGGTCGGCAAAGCGCTCCTGATCGTGCCCGAATTTCTCGAGCATCTCGTTGGTGCACTGGTCGCCCATCTCCCCGAGGGCCATCGCCTGATCGGCAATGCGCTGCTCGAGGGCGATGACCTCACGCCACGCGGCAGCGCCCGCTTGCCACACCGTGGTGGCCCCTTCAAAGGCCCGGTGCTGATCGAGGAGGGCGTGACGCAGCCCCGGCTTCCGGGCGACGGCGCCGACGGTGGGCTGAATGTCGCCGGTGATGACG
>CAMBRJ010000017.1 GCA_945870175.1 Gemmatimonas phototrophica | reverse complement strand
ACAGCCACGCGACCCCCGTCGCGTCGTCCAGCGCACCGTTGTAGATCGAATCGCCGTTGATCGGGCGTCCGATGCCATAGGCATCCCAGTGTGCCGACAGCACGACGTATTCCTGCTTCAGCGTCGCATCTGCGCCATCCAGCCGGGCGACGACGTTACGCGACTGCACCCGACGCACGCGATTGCGCACCGTGAACTGCGCGGTGCCGCCAAGTGCGACGGGAGCGAAGGCGCGCGTACGCGCGAGTCGCTCGAGCGCGGCGAAGTCGTGACCACCAGCGGCGAAGAGCCGCCGCGCCACCTCGAGCTGCATCCACCCTTCCACCGCGGCGTGCGTGGGCCCGTCGGCGATCTCGAACTTCTCCGTGGCGTTGCTTTGCACCGTGGTCCACGGATAGCCGGCCGGCCCCGTCTGATGCACCAGGATGACCGCCGCCGCGCCCTTGGCGGCCGCCTGCTCGTACTTGTACGTCCAGCGGCCATAGTACGTCATGGCCTTGCCGCGAAACATCGTGGGGTCGAGCTGTGTGCTGTCGCGCGCGTCGCGCACCGGCGGATCACCGACCAGCATCACGACCACCTTGCCGCGCACATCGACGCCCTTGAAGTCATCCCAGCGATACTCGGGTGCTTCCACGCCATAGCCCACGAACACCATCTCACTCGGCGCGACCGTCACGAGTGAATCCGGACGCAACGACCACATCACGAGGTCGTCGAGCTGTGTGAGTGGCATACGGGTGCCGTTGACCGTGGCACTCGCGGTTACGGCGGACGTCGTGCCGACGAGCGGGACCCGTTGGATGTACGTCCCGTCCGGGTTACCTGGCTTGAGCCCGATGCGCGTGAACTCGCGCTGCAGAAACGCTACCGACGAGTCTTCGCCGCGGGTGCCGGGCGCCCGACCTTCGAAGCGGTCGGAGGCGAGGGTGCTGATGTCGCGCAGGATCTCCGCGGCAGTGATGCCGGCCTGCGCACGCGCGACATCGGCGGCGCGGCGTGGCTGGGCGGCGAGCAAGGCGGGCGCTAGCGCGACAAGTACCGCGACGGAAACACGCGAGAGGATAGGCATGCGGAGAACGGTAGCGCGTCCCATGTTACCGTGCACGCGGTGACGCGAGGGCACCCGCAGACACTCAACTGGAATTCGTCCGATGACGTCAACGGTTCACATGGCACAGAAGCCGCTCAAGGCGGAATATCGCGAAGTCCCCGGCGCGGCATGGGTCGTTGATCATGCGAAAACCAGTGGTGAGTCCGCGGCCGATCCGTTCCACGCCGTCGTCGAGCCAATGGATGGATGCGGCGTGCGCGTGCCGGTCGGGGTCCACGCGGCGGTTGGCGGGCCGCACGATGCGCCAACGCCTGGCGATCTCCTCTGTGCAGCGCTGGCCGCTTGCCAGGATTCCGCGGTCCGCATGGTGGCCAATCTGCTGGGCATCGAACTGCTCGTCCTAGAGGTGCGTGTGACCGCCAGCGTCGATGTCCGGGGCACGATGGCCATGGACCGTACGGTTCCCGTCGGCTTCCAGGCCATGACCTGTGACGTTCGCTTTGAGACGAAGGAGGGTACGGCTCTCGAGCTGCTGCAGAAGCTGCAGGTGGCGGCCGAGCAGTGCTGCGTGGTGCAGCAGACGCTCAAGTCACCCCCGATGGTGCGGACCACATTCACGCACGGCTGAGGCTGGGGTCGCGTCAGATGTCTTCCCGCTCTTACGCCCACGGCAATCGGGTGACGATCCTCGTTCGCCAACGGACGAATCCCCGCGCGGTGTGCGAAAGCACTCCACGCGGGGATTCGTGTGTTCCGGTAGCTAGAAAATCAGTCCCCGAATACCGCGGCGGCCGGGTGGGCCTTCTCGCTGCCGTAGCTCACCGAGCTCGGCGGTGCATCAGCGCCAAGGCGCGTGGCCAGCGCGAAGCCACCAAACGTCAGAAAGCTCACGGCGATCGTCAGAATAGCGCGGTTGATAACCTTCATCGCGTGCGCCTCGTGGGCGTCATCGCAGAGTTCGTTCCACATGAGTCGGATGCCGGGTGAAGCGTGTTGGGACGGAATCGGGATATGTATTGTCCAGTATCGGCAGGCGCGCGGCAGAACGGGAGTGTCGCCGCTAGAACTCGCTGTGACGAACGGCTCACCCCTGTTGCGGAGCGGGATGTCAGCCGGTCGGTCCCGTCGTGCAGGGCCGCGGATTCGAGGTACACTTCCCCGAATGATCCCTCGTCTGTTCGCTCCCCTGCTTCTCACGCTGCTCACCGGACTCGCCGCGGGCGCTTGTCGCCGCGAGCGCCCGCAACCGGTCGTGTTGACTGTCGTCCGCGGCACCGAGCCGTTCTGGTCGGTCGACGTACGCTCCGATGGCATGCAGTTCCGCCGGCTCGGTGCCGACACCGCTTTCTATCCGTACGCACCACCGGATTTCGATGCCGACGGTCGTGCGGTGTACCGCAGTAAGCGCTTCGGCGCCGATCCGCTGCTCACGCTGGTGATCGAGCGGACCGACTGCAGCGACGGGATGTCCGACCAACGCTATCCGGGCACGGCGGTGCTTACGCGCGGTGATTCCACTTGGCGCGGATGCGCGACGGTCGTGCCCGATTCCCTCGACGTGCGTTAGCATGCCGACTGCCGGAGGTTCGGGCACCTTGGTTTCTGCCAACGATCTCGTGGTGCTGGCCTCGTTCTATCGACGACTTCTGTCGATCTCGGTGGTGTGAGCCAATCGACGGCGCCGGTGTGGTGCGAGCTCGTCTGTATACGGCGGATGCAGTCGTTTCTCGATCGGCATACCCCAACTCTTGCCGTGACCTCCTACGGCCCCTAGCGTCGTCCGATGATCACCAATGCCCAATTGACCATCGGACAGGCCGCGCTGCAGCGGGGCGCGTGGTCCGACGCATTCCACGCGTTTGAGGTGGCGCTGGTCGAGCAGCCGGAACATGCGGAGGCGCTCGAGGGGCAAGGGTTGGCCGCGTGGTGGCTCGATCTGGCGGATGTGGTGTTTGCCTCTCGCGAGCAGGCGTATCGTGCGTATCGCGCGCGCGGCGACGCGGTCTCGGCGGCGCGCGTGGCCGTGTGGCTGGCATGGGATCACGACGCGTTCCGCGGTGAGTATGCGATCACCAGCGGCTGGCTTCATCTGGCGGGCGAGCTGCTCGCGGGACACCACGACACCGCCGCATATGCCTGGTTGTCGGTGCGCGAGTCGGCGTTCGCGCTGCTCGATCACGGCAATCCGGAGGAAGCGCTCAAGCACGCCGAGCAGGCGATCGTAGCGGGACGCGCATCGGGGTCGGTGGACTACGAAATGGTGGGGCGCGCGCTGCGCGGCTTCGCGCTGGCCACGTCGGGACGTATTCCCGAAGGGATGCAGGAGCTCGATGGCGTGAACGCCGCCGTGCTTGCCGGCGAGATGCAGGATCGCGTGGCGATCGGACTCGCCTGCTGCTACCTCATCTCGGCCTGCGATCGCGTACGCGACTACGATCGTGCCGTGCAATGGTGCGCGCGCTTGCGCGCGTTCTGTGAGCGGTGGGAGTTCCGCGTGCTGTTCGCGGTGTGTCGCACGCAGTACGCGGCGGTCTGCATGTGGCGCGGCGCGTGGAGTGAGGCGGAAAGCGAACTCGAAGCGGCCAGCAGCGAACTCGCGGCGGTTCGTCCCGGCATGGTGTCGGAAGCGCTGGTGCGCCTCGGCGAACTCCGTCGGCGACAGGGCCGCCTCGACGAGGCCACCAGTCTGTTCGATCGATCCGGCGCGCATCCGCTCGCCGCGGTCGGGCATGCGGCGGTGGCGCTCGATCGTGGCGATTGGGAAACGGCGGGAGATCTGGCCGAACGCCATCTGCGCAGTCTGCCGGCGCACAATCGCACGGAGCGCGTCGCCGCGTTGGAGCTGCTGGTGCGCGCGCGTGTGGCCCGCCACGATCCGTCACGGGCGCTGGCAGCGTTGATCGAATTGCAGGGCATCGCTGAACAGGCGTTCACCACGCCACTGCGTGGTTCCGCCAGTCTCGCGCACGGAGTGCTGTCGTTCGGTGCCGGTGACTATGAGGCGGCGCGCCGTCATTTCGAAGACGCGGTGGACCTGTTCCACAAGAGCGGCGCGTCGTTCGAACGTGGGAGGGCAGGTCTCGAACTCGCCGCCGCGCTGACGGCGCTGGGACGCAACGAGGCGGCGGTCCGCGAAGTGGAGCGCGCCGTCACGGCGCTCGCGCCCCTCGAGGCGACGGTCGAACTCGAGCGCGCGAGTGCGCTGCGGGCGCGACTTGCGGGCGAGGCATCGTCGCCTGTGGCATCGTCGCCCGTGGTCGCCGAGCCTGTCCCGGGCGCCACGTCAACGTCAACGTCAACGTCCAGTTCAGCCGCGCTGACGCGTCGGGAAGTGCAGGTGCTCGAATGCATCGCGGAGGGGCTGGGCAATCAGGCGATTGCCGAGCGTCTCACGATCAGTGAGCACACGGTGCATCGGCATGTGGCGAACATGCTGACCAAGCTTGGCGTCCCGTCACGCTCGGCGGCGGTGGCGCAAGCGGCGCGGCTCGGCCTGCTGTAGCCAGCGCCAATGGCCCGTTCGGGCCAGCCGGGCACGACGGCAAAAGATGGCCGGATCAGGGGAAGCGGGTGGCACGAGGCAATCGGTATCCTCGTCCTTGTCGCGATCAACGCGCTCCGCCACCCTTGCTCAGGTCAATCGCCATGTCTCAGGACACCGCCGTCGCCACGCCTCCCGCTCCTCCCGCCACCGACCTCGTCGCGCTGAAGGCGCGCCAGCAGGTCGCCTGGTCCACCGGCAACTACGCGGTGGTCGGCACCACACTGCAGATCGTCGGCGAACAGCTGTGCGAGTCGATGGATATCCGCTCCGGCTCGAAGGTGCTCGACGTCGCGGCCGGCAACGGTAACGCGTCGCTCGCCGCCGCCCGTCGGTGGTGCGATGTCACGTCCACCGACTACGTGCCGTCGCTGCTCGAGTCCGGTCGCGCCCGCGCGCTCGCCGACGGCATGACGCTCACGTTTCAGGAAGCCGACGCCGAGAACCTGCCGTTCGCCGATGGGTCGTTCGACAACGTGATGTCGACGTTCGGCGTGATGTTCACCCCGAATCAGGCGCAGGCCGCGGCCGAGATGGCGCGCGTGTGCCGGTCGGGTGGCCGCATCGGACTCGCCAGCTGGACCCCGGACAGCTTCATCGGTCAGCTGTTCAAGACGATCGGCAAGTACATCCCGCCGGCACCTGGGGTGACGTCGCCCAGCGCGTGGGGCACCCGGGCGCGCATCGAGGAATTGTTCGCCGACTCGGCCCGCGACATCACCGTGACCAGCCGCGAGTTCGTGTTCCGCTATCACTCGCCGGTGCATTGGATCGAAGTGTTCCGCACGTTCTACGGCCCCATGAACAAGACCTTCGCGGCGCTCGACGCCGATCGGCAGGCCGCGTTCACCGAGGATCTGCTGCGGCTCATGGAGAAGGACAATCGCTCCGGGGACGAGACGCTCGTACTGCCGAGCGCGTATCTGGAAGTCGTGATTGACCGCAAATGACAATGGCCTGAGGGAGTACATTCCGGGAGAGCGGGTACTGGTACCCGCTCTCGACCGGAGGCTCTCGCATGACACCCGATGAACGACAGGGTTCGCCCTCGCCCGAGCGATTGGCGGTGCCGGTTCAACGATTCGACCTGGCGGCGACGGCCGCACAACTCCGGGCCGAGGTGCCGGCGTCGGCAGCCGGCCATCGACAGCAGGCGCTGGTGCGACGCGGCCCGCTCTCCGTGATCTTGTTCGCGTTCGACGCGGATGGCATGATCAAGGAACACAGCGCCGCCGGTGAGGTGACGATTCAGGTGCTCGCCGGACGACTCGAGGTGATGGTCGACGGGGAGGTGCTGTCGCTTGGTGGTGGCGAACTCGTGGCACTGGCGCCGCGCCAGCTGCACACCGTGCGCGCCACCGAGTCCAGTGACATGCTGCTCACCATCTGCCGCACGCCCGCCGCCCCGCCGTCGGCCTGATCCATCGCGGCCGCGGTCGCTCTCACGGTCGCGGCCGCTGTGCGACCTCGGTATGCTTCGGGATGGTGATCCTGTGACCTCTCCCGACGATACGACCCGCGAACCCGGCACGAACGCCGAGACGTTCCGCGACGACCTCCGCGCCGCCACCTCGCTGCTCGAGCAGGTCATCGCGGATCGCTCGCAGCTGGTGCACGTCCCGTTCGAGGAGCGTCAGCGCTTCCTCGACGCGGTGGGCCACGTGTTTCACCCGGACGCGCGCGCCCGCCGCTCGATGGTCAAGGCCACGACCAAGCAGCGGAAGCTCGATGCGGCTCGTCGCGACGACAGCGTGCTGCAGGAAACGGGCATTCGCGAACTGCGCCGCAAGCCGGTGTTCACGACGCCCAACGTCTATCTGCTCGGCGACGGGGCATCGGGGACCTCCACCGATGCAGAGCGCGAGGACGACGCGCCCGAAGCGATCGTGCCGCAGCATTGCTACATCTGCAAGCAGAAGTTCACCACGATCCATCACTTCTACGACCAGATGTGTCTGCCGTGCGGCGATTTCAACTTCGCCAAGCGCACCGAACTGGTGGACCTGAGCGGACGGACCGCGCTGTTGTCGGGTGGCCGCGTGAAGATCGGCTACCAGGCGGGACTCAAGCTGCTGCGTTGCGGTGCGCGATTGCTGGTGACCACGCGATTCCCGCGCGATTCGGCCATGCGCTATGCGGCAGAGCCGGACTTCGATGCCTGGAGCGATCGCCTGGAGATCTTCGGGCTCGACCTGCGCCACACGCCGAGTGTGGAGGCGTTCTGTCGCGAGCTCACGCACACCGAATCGCGCCTCGATTTCATCATCAACAACGCCTGCCAGACGGTGCGCCGTCCGCCCGCGTTCTACGCGCACATGATGGACGGCGAGTCCGCGGCCGCCAGCACGCTGTCGAAGGCGGCGCGCAAGATTCTCGGTGCGTACGAAGGGCTTCGCGGTGCGCAGCTGCTCCCCGATCCCGATGCGGGCAGCAGTGCCGCCGTGGTGCAGAGTGGCACCGCGCTGAATCGTGTGGGGCTCACGCACGCCGCTGAGCTGTCGCAAGTGCCGTTGGTGCCCGACGACATGCTCGTCGCGCATCAACTCTTTCCCGCCGGCAAGCTCGATCAGGATCTGCAGCAGGTCGATCTGCGCGAGCGGAACTCGTGGCGGCTGCTGATGGATGAAGTGCCGAGCGTGGAGCTGCTGGAAGTGCAGCTGGTGAATGCGATCGCCCCGTTTCTGATCAATGCTCGGCTCAAGCCGCTCATGCTGCGCACGGAAAATCACGACAAGCACATCGTGAACGTGTCGGCGATGGAAGGGCAGTTCTATCGCAACAACAAGACCACGCGGCATCCACACACGAACATGGCCAAGGCCGCGCTCAACATGATGACGCGCACCTCGGCGGCGGATTACCAGCAGGACGGCATCCACATGAACAGCGTGGACACCGGTTGGGTGACCGACGAAGACGTGGCGGAGATTGCGGCACGGAAGGTGGAGAACCACCGCTTCCATCCGCCGCTCGACATCGTGGACGGCGCGGCGCGAATCGTCGATCCCATCATTGCCGGTGTGTCGAGCGGCGTCCACGTGTGGGGCCAGTTCCTCAAGGACTACGCGCCGACCGACTGGTAGCCTCGGTCGGCGCGCGCGCTGCTAGCCGGCCATGATCCCACCGTCGGCCGGCAGCGCCACACCGGTCAGGAAGCTCGACGCGTCGGAGCAGAGGAACAGCGTCACCGCCGCGATCTCGTCGGGCGTGCCCATACGGCCGATCGGCTGCAGCTTGGCGTAGGCCTCCTCCGTGGCCGGATCGTTCTTCGTGATGCGGTGAATCATGTCGGTCACCACGGCGCCGGGGCAGATGGCGTTGATCCGGATGTTCTGCGTGGCGTACTCCAATGCGGCCGCCTTGGTGAGACCGACCACCGCGTGCTTGGAGGCGGTGTAGGGGGCAAGCGTGGCGAAGCCTTTCAGTCCTGCCACCGACGACATGTTCAGGATCACGCCGCCGCCGGCGGAAGCCATGTGCTTCACCGCCACCTGCATGCCCAGGAACACACCGCGGAGATTCACGTCGATGACGCGATCAAACTCCGCCATGTCGTAGTCGCCGATCGCCACGTTTGCCCCTTCGATGCCGGCGTTGTTCACCATGATGTGCACGCCGCCGTAGATCTCGAGGGCGCGGCTGAACAGCATGCGCATGTCGTGCTCGATCGACACGTCGGCCCGCACGTAGACGGCATGGCCGCCCGCGGCGACGATCGTATGCACCAGCGCCTCACCGTTCTTCACATCGAGATCGGAGACGACCACCCGCGCGCCTTCGGCCGCGAAGAGGGTGGCGATGGCGCGGCCGATGCCATTCGCCGCGCCCGTGATGACCGCGACCTTATCGTGCAATACGCCCATGATATGCTCCGGTAAGTGTTGACGCGGGTGATGTCTGTGCCAACGCCTGCTCCAGCGCCGACACCCGCGTCAGCACCGGGACCACACTGTCGGGGTTGAGCGAGATCGAGTCGATCCCCGCCTTCACCAGAAACTCGGCGAACTCCGGGTGATCGCTCGGCGCCTGCCCGCAGATGCCGACCTTGCAGCCGACTTCGTGCGCGTCGGCGATGAGCCGCTCGATGGAGCGCAACACCGCTGGATTGCGCTCGTCGAAGAGCGCGGTGAGCAACGCATTGTCGCGGTCGACGCCCAGCGTAAGCTGCGTGAGATCGTTGCTGCCGATGCTGAAGCCATCGAAGCGAACGCCGAATTCCTTCGCCAGAATGACGTTGCTCGGAATCTCGGCCATCACGTAGACCTCGAGCCCGTGCTCACCGCGCACGAGGCCGTGCTTGGCCATTTCCGCCAGCACGAGATCCGCTTCCTCGAGTGTGCGACAGAACGGAATCATGACCACGACGTTCGTGAGTCCCATCTGTTCGCGCACGCGCCGGATGGCCTGGCACTCGAGTCCGAAGCCCTCGCGATACCGTTCGCTGTAGTAGCGCGAGGCGCCACGGAAGCCGAGCATCGGATTCTCCTCGTGTGGCTCGAATGCCTTTCCGCCGAGGAGCCCGGCATACTCATTGGTCTTGAAGTCGCTGAAGCGCACGATGACGGGATGCGGCCATTGCGACGCGGCAATCACCGCCACGCCTGCGGCCATGCGATCCACGAAGTAGTCGGGAGCATGGGCGAAGCCGGCGGTGAGCGCGGCAATCCGCGCGCGCGACTCGGCATCCGTCTGCTCCGGATGCAGCAAGGCCATGGGGTGCACCTTCACCATGTGTTCGATCACGAACTCGATGCGCGCCAGGCCGACACCGCGGGCCGGCAGCCGCCACCATCGCATCGCCGCTTCGGGGTCGGCCACGTTCAGCATGATCTGCGTGTGCGTGGGCGGCAGCGCAGTGAGGTCGACCGTGGTTTCGGTCCATGGAATCGCACCGGCATACACGTGCCCCTGTGGTCCCTCGGCGCAGCTCACCGTGACCATGCTGCCATCGGTGAGCGCGGCCGTCGCGTTGCCGCTGCCGACAATGGCCGCGATACCCAGCTCGCGACTCACGATGGCCGCGTGACTCGTCCGTCCGCCCGAGTCGGTCACGATCGCCGACGCGCGCTTCATGAGCGGCACCCAATCGGGATCCGTCATGCGGGCCACGAGAATGCCGCCGTCCTCGAATCGCGCGGCCTCGGCCATGCTCCCCAGTACGAACACCCGACCACTCGTGATGCGCTGTCCGACGGCCACTCCCGTGACCAGGACGTCGCCCTTGCCGTCGAGCGTAAACGTGGTGAAGTCCGCCGCCCGCTCGCGGGAACGCACGGTCTCCGGGCGCGCCTGCACGATGAACATCTCGCGCGTTTCACCATCGATGGCCCACTCGATATCCATCGGCATGCCGTAATGCGATTCGATCGTGGCACACCAGCGGGCCAGGGCAAGCACCTGACCGTCGTCGAGCACGACACCCGCACGTTCGGCGGCGGTGGTGTCGATGTTGGTTGGCGCGCCGTGCTCGTCGAGCACCATCTTGAGGAGCTTCGAGCCGATCGTGCGGTCGAGGATCGGTGCCACCGTCGCATCGCTCAGCAGCGGCTTGAACACGCGCCACTCGTCGGGCGTGACGGTGCCCTTCACCACGTTCTCGCCCAGACCGAAGGCGCCGTTGATCACGACGAGATTACGGAAACCCGTCTCGGTGTCGAGCGTGAACGCGACGCCGGAGGACCCGCGATCGGAGCGCACCATGCGTTGCACGGCGACGGACAGCGCCACCTTGAGATGGGGATAGCCGTGCAGCGCCCGATACGTGATCGCACGATCGGTGTAGAGCGAGGCGAAGCAGCGACGCACGGCGTCGAGCAAGGCATCCACCCCGATGACGTTCAGGAAGGACTCCTGCTGTCCGGCGAAGCTCGCATCGGGCAGGTCCTCGGCCGTGGCCGAGCTGCGCACGGCGACCGGTGCCTCGTCGAGTTCGCCACGCCTGTTCAGTTCAGCGTAGGCGGCGCGAATCTCGTTCGCCAGATCGTCGGGGAGGATGCCCCCCGCGATCGCGGAACGGATCGTCTGGCCCACCTCGGCGAGCGGGGCGCCGGCGTCGAGGCGGGCGAGCTCCGTCTGCATCAGCGGTTCGAGCGCATTGTGCGCGAGAAAGCGACGGTACGCGTTGGCCGTGATCGCGAATCCACCGGGTACGCGAATGCCCGCGCTGCCGAGATTGCGGATCATCTCGCCAAGCGAGGCGGTCTTCCCGCCGACGATCGGCACATCATTGCGCGAAATGTCTTCGAACCACCTGAGCATGACACCTCCAATCAAGGGACCGCTGAAGTATTCGCGATCAGGGCGGTGCCGATCGAGAGGGCATTCCCTGACAGATGGCGGGGGCGCGACGTTCACGGATCCCTCGCGTGGGGCGCGCCCCGTGGTCAGCTTTATTCACGGCCGGTGCGATCTCAGCCGCAGTCCATCCGATTCCTTTCGCGAGTGCCATGCGTTTCCTGTCTGTCGTGATGCTGTTGGGGCCGGCGGTGCTGTCGGCACAAGCGGCGCCCCAGAAGCCCTCACCAACGCCTGCTGCGCTCGAAGCCGCCGCGCGGACGATCGTGGCCAGCGTGGCCTATCCGACGTTCATCACGACCGATGCGAACGGCCATCCACAGGCGCGCACCGTGCAGCCGATGGCGCCCGACAGCACCTGGTCGGTGTGGTTCGCCACGAACCCGCGCACGCGCAAGGTGACGGAGATCGCCCGTCATCCGCACGTGGTGCTGCACTACTTCGATCCGGCCACGCAGAGCTATGTCGCGCTGTCGGGGCGTGCACGCGTGGTGCGGGATCGCCCCACGAAAGACGCGCATTGGAATCCGCAGTGGAGCGCGTTCTATCCCGATCGCGATACGAGCGTGGTGTTGATCGTCGTGCAGGCCGAGCGCCTCGAGATCGTCAGCGCCAAGCTCGGCGTTGAAGGCGACAAGGCGACCTGGCGCCCGCCGACGTTGCGGCTGCGCCCGGCTCGGCCGGCCCGGTGAACGGGTGCGCGGCAGGCCGAAGCCGGATAGAGTTGAGCAGTACTGCGCGTCTCCCTTCCTCCCGCCCCGCCCCATGAAACTCCTGCTTCCGGCGCTCGCGCTGTCCGCGATCCTCGCCGCTCCGCTTTCAGCTCAGGCCGGCGCCCGCCGTGCTGCCCCCAGCACCCGCGCCATTGCCGAAGTGTCACTCACGCTCGTCGATACCGCGGCGCAGCGTGCGGCCGGCAAGGCCGCCGTCATGCGCATCGACTACGGCCAGCCGCATCTGCGCGGCCGCAAGATCAACACGGACAGTCTCGTGCCGATCGGTACGGTGTGGCGTCTCGGTGCGAACGCCGCCACGCTGTTCACTACCGATGTCGATCTCACCATTGGTGGCAAGGACGTGCCCAAGGGACGCTATGTAGCGCAGGTGCTGCCGGCTCGTACTGGCTGGACGCTGATCCTGCAGGCCGAGACCACCGGGGCTGCGTCGGTGAACGTGGTTCCGTACGACGCCAAGAAGGA
Source organism: Gemmatimonas phototrophica (assembly GCA_945870175.1). Lineage (GTDB taxonomy): Bacteria > Gemmatimonadota > Gemmatimonadetes > Gemmatimonadales > Gemmatimonadaceae > Gemmatimonas > Gemmatimonas phototrophica_A. The sequence continues at coordinate 4,848 of CAMBRJ010000017.1, read as the reverse complement.
CGCGGCGCGCATCGAACTTCGGCAGAGCACGATCGCAACGCCGTTGGAAACGCTCTCGATCTGGCTCGTGCCGTCGACCGCACCCGGCGCGCAGCGCGGCGAGCTGCGCATCGGATGGGACGCCGTGATGCTGACGACCGAGTGGGTGGTCCGCTAAGCGAGCGCCACCACGCATCCCATGCCCGGTTTATCGTGGCGTGGGATGCACCCGGCGACGGTCCTCGAGGCGCCGTAGTGAGTCGAGGCGCGCGGCGATTCGTGGCTCACGCGCCACCACATCGGTCCGCTCGCCGGGATCTGCTTGAAGATTGAACAATTGCATCGTGTCGCGTCGCCACACGCCCTTCCATGCGCCTTCCAACACCGCCGACTGCACGCGGTCGGGCGAGTACCACACCTGATACGGGCGCAACGCGAAGGTGCCTGTGCCGGTGAGTGCCGGCAGGAATGAGCGGCCGCTGATGTCGCGCGGGGGCGTGCGCCCCGCCGCCTCGACGAGTGTGGCGTGCAAGTCGGTGAAGTCGACCCGCACCGCCGACGCGCTGCCGGCGGTCGTGCGTCCGGGCCAGTGCACGACGCCCGGCACGCGCAGTCCACCGTCATAGAGATCGCCCTTGAAGCCGCGATAGTTCATCGTGCCGTTGAACCATCGGCCCACCGTATCGGTGCCGCCGTCGTTCGCGCGACGCAGGAAGGTGGCGCCGTTGTCGGACAGAAACACGATCAGCGTCCGCTTGGCGATGCCGAGGGAATCCAGCAGCGAGCGGAGACCGCCGAGGTCTTCGTCGAGTCGCGACACCTGCGCCGCATAGCTCTTCTTCGCTTCGGGCCAAGGCTTGGAGGCGTAGGCGCCCAGCGACGGGATCTCGTAGCCGCCGTCGGCCTGACCGGGGCTGCCCTCGTTGTTGATGTGCGGGAGATTGGTGGCCCAGTACAGGAAGAACGGCCGATCGCGATGTGATCGTACGAAGCGAAAGGCACGGTCGCGAATGAGCGTCGGCGCGTAGTCGAGACGCGTGGTCGCGCGTCCGGCCCCCATGCGCCCGGCCTTCGGCACGACGTTGCGCGTGCGCACGGAGTCGGTGCCGCTCAGCAGCCATTCCGGATAGAAATTGTGCGCGTGCACCTGGTCGCGATAACCGAAGAACTCGTCGAATCCCTGCGCGTTCGGCCAGCTTTCCGGCTCGCTGTCCCAGCTCAGTCCCCACTTGCCGAACAACCCGGTCACGTAGCCGGCGTCGTGCATGCGCTCGGCCAGCGTCACGTCGGCTGTGCGCAGAAAATCATTGTCGTTGTCGTCGAGACGGCAGGTGCCGTTGTGCAGTCCCGTCATGAGCGAACAGCGCGCCGGCCCACACACGGCGGCGCTGGAGCGGAACTCCGTGAAGCGCAGCCCTTCGCGCGCGAGCCGGTCGATATGCGGCGTCGTGATCTCCTGCTGTCCCCACGCACCGACTTCCCCGATGCCGAGGTCGTCGGCGAGCAGGATCACGATGTTCGGCGGCACGGCTGCGGCCGGGGAGCGGGGCGATGGGCTGCAGGCGCTCACGCTGAGCGCGAGGGCGCCGAGTGCGGCCACGATGCAGGCAACGCGCGCGGGGCGTGAATGGAAGCGGAAGCTTGGAGTGGGGCGCATGCCCCAAAGTGCGCCGTCTAGCGCACCACCGCCACCGCGACCGTGCTCCCCTTCTCGAGCTGACGCACCCATGTGATCACCGCACCATTCGACGAGGCGGCCAACGCCGGGTACCACTGTCCCGCGCCGGCGTCGGGCGCCGCGACTGGTGTGAAGCTGACGGCGCCGGTCGCGCTCACGGTGGCGCGGGTGAGCCCAAGGCGACGCGTGCCGTCGACGATCTCATCCCACGCCACCAGCGACGCGCCGTTCGGCAACATGACGATCTGCGGATGCGACGCCGGCCCACGCGTGGGCACCCGCGTGCGGGGGGTGAAGGACTTGCCGTCGCGCGACACCGCGTAATAGATCGACAACGCCATCGCATCCTTCGCCGTGGCGTTCTTGCCCTCGGCGGTCGTCGGCCACACCACATGCGCGCGCCGCGACGCGTCGATGGCCATGGCCGGTCCGTTGTCCGGACAACCGTCGAGCTTCCAGTGGTCGTCGCTCACGCGCAGCGGGGCGGCAAAGGTACGTCCACCATTGGTCGACATCGTGAACGCGATGTCGCGCTCTCCACTGGGATACACGTGACGCCACGCCGCGTACACGGCATCGCCTGACACGGCCAGTGCGGTTTTGCAGCAATAGCAGACGCTGCGCGCAATCGACAGCGCGGTGGTGCGCGCGCTCGTCGGGCGCGAGGCGGGCAACGTCGCGAACATGAGTTGCGACAGCGCCGCGCGCTCGGTGGGATCACCCTTGGGCATCACCATCGGTGCCGGCGTCGCACCACTGGCTGCGGGCGCGCTGTGCTGATGCGCCCCATCGGCGGCGATGAGGTCGCGATGATCGAGCCACAGCACGGATACGCGACCGGTGGCGTCCACTGCGACCGACTCCCATCCGCGCGACCCTTCACTGTCGCTGCCGGGCACCGGCGCGCTGGCCGAGTAGGTACGGCCCCCGTCGAGCGATCGCGCGCTGAGCAGCTTCCAGGTGGTGCCAGCCTTTGCCGTCCACACGATCACGATCTCCGGCGTGGCACCGCGACGCGGCACCAGCGCGATGCGCGGCGGTTCTTCACCGCTCACGCGCGCCTCGCCGGCCACGCGATTCACCTGCACCGCGGCGCCGAAGGTAGCGCCGCCGTCGGTGCTGGTGGCCACGAAGATGTCCATCGAGGAAATCGTGGCAGCCGAAAACGCGACGGCGACGAACGCACCATTCGCGGCGACCGTGGGATTTGCCCCCGTACGATCAGGCACCGAGAGGGTCGTGATGGCAGTCTGTGCCGCCAGCGTCGTGCTCGTAAGCAGCAACGCGCCGATGGCGGCGAAGCGGACGACTCGAAGAGCGCGCATCGTTCGATGGGTAGGAGTCAGCGTAAGGGTCGTCATCTACGACGCCATCGCGCGCCGCACCGCGGCCGCCAGTGTCGTATCGCCGCGCCGGAACGCGCCGATCATGCGAAAGCGAATCACGCCGGCACGATCGATCACGAACGTCTCGGGCACGCCGACGGTGAGAAACTTGAGGGAGAACTGATGATCGGGATCGAGCCAGATCGGGTACGTCATGCCCTGCTCGGTGGCGAAGTCGCGCACGTCGGCACCCATGCCGGCGGCGTCGATGCTCACGCCGATCGTCTTGAGTCCCTGCGCGCCATACTCGCGATGCAGGGCCTCGAGCTGCGGGATCTCTTCACGGCAGGGGATGCACCAAGTGGCCCACACGTTCAGCACGACCACGCTGCCGGAGAGCGCGGCCAGTGTGACCGGCTCGCCCTCCAGCGTCATGGCGGTGAACGCCGGCGCCGCCGCCCCGAGCGCCGGTGCGCGCGGCGCGGTGCCACGCTCGCACGCCGAGACTGACACACCGGTCAGCAGCGCGAACAGTCCCGCGCGTACGAACGTCTTCATGGTTGGAATGCTAGAAGGTGTACTTCAGGCTGCTCGAGTACGTGCGCTGCGGGAACGGATGAAACAGGAAGTATTTCCGGTTCAGCAGATTGTCCGCGCCGAGCGAGGCCGAGAGGTGCGAGCCGAAACGGTAGTTCACATGGGCGTCGGCCACGAACCAGGCACTGAAGCCCTGATACACGTTCGGGTTCACATCGGCATTGTCGAGCGTGGTCCACACGGCATCGCTGTACCGACCGCCCAGCGAGATCGCGAGCTTCTGTACCGGGCGGTACGTGGCGATGAAGTTGGCGCGCCACTCCGGAATGTTCGGGAGCTGCTTGCCGATCGCCGCGTTGGCCGGTGCGGTCGCGCTGGCGCGCCCCGAGGTGGCCAGCGTGCGGGCGTCGAGGTAGGTGGCACTGCCCGACAGTTCGAGTCCGCGCACCAGTACGTCGTGTTCCGACACCACCAGTTCAGCGCCACGCGCACGCACGTGATCGACATTGGAGATGTACGAGTAGAACGTCTGCGAGCCCGGCACCAGCGGCTGGAACTGCGAAATGATCGCATCGTGCACATCGTCGTTGAACAGTGCGAGCTGCACGCGGCTGCGCGTGAAGGTGCGTTCAACGCGCAGCTCGCTGGCCAGCACGTTGTCCGGCTTGAGATTGGGATCGGGCGAGGTGAACGTCACGCCGGTCGTGACGAGCTGGTACAACTCGGCCGCTGTGGCAAACCGGTACGCCTTGGCCACCGATGCCGTGAGCGTCCAGTCGGGCGAGGGGGTCCAGCCGAGCGTCGCCTTCGGGGAGAAACGCGTCGCCTCGACCTCCTTCTGCGTCACCCGCGTGTTGCCGTTCACATTCAGGCCGTCGAAGGCGCGCCACTGTTCGTAGCGTCCACCCACCGTGAGGCGCAGCGTCGGAGCAATGCGCCACTGATCCTGCACCCACAGTGCGGCCGTGCGCGTCTTGCCGTCGCCCTGCGATACGACCGTGGTCGTCACTGGGTCTGACAGCCGCCAATTGGCGGTGTTGTACGTCGGGTTCGCGAGCGTGTACTGATCGACGTGGGCGCCGAACGTCACCGTGTGCGCGGCGGTGGCGCCACCCTTGTGCCACGCCGCCTTCACATCGGCCGTGCGCCAACCGGTGCCCGACAGCACGGCCACGCGACCGGCGTCGCCGAACGTCAGCGCGGTGGACGACGCGGACGTGGAGAAGCGCTGGCGATCGGTGTCCATGGTATAGCTGGTGCCGACGACTTCCACATCCCAATCCTTCTTGGTGTCGGTGCGCAGTGAAAAGCTCTGCGCGTTGTGCTGCT
>CAMBRJ010000016.1 GCA_945870175.1 Gemmatimonas phototrophica | reverse complement strand
CCACGGATTCGTGAGGCGATGGATCGGCGCCAGGACGGCGGCCCGCAGCAACTGCTCCAGCTCCGCCTGCGTGGGCGTGCGGTCGGTGAACTTGCGGATGGAGCGGCGGCCGGAAATGGCTTCGAAAATGTTCATGATGGGCAACGGATAAGTGTCGGTGACGGCGAATCGGAAAGATCGGCCGTCACTGACACTTTCGCTACGGGTGCCCGAACGATCAGCCGCCCGTGCCGAACTGGCGCGTGTACTTCAGGAACACCGACCGCTGCTGTGGTGCGCCGAGGTCGAAGAAGCTGTTGGCCGCGCGTCCGTCATTCAGCACGATGAACAAGCCGGTACCCGCCGTATTCAGCCAGCCGAAGCGCACGTTCGACGAGAAGATCGCCTGCTGATTGTTGTACTGCGTCAGCGTCTGCACGAAAATGCGCGGCGAGAAGAAGTAGTTCAGGCGCACCGCTTCGAGGGACCGCACGAAATTACCCTGCGGCAGGCGTACGTCGTTGTAGTCGGCGGTAAACGAGCCCGAGAACGTGGCCCCGCGGCGTACGGTGATCGTGCCACTGCCGCCACTGCGACGGCCGGTCCAAAACTGCCCCACGTCGAACCGACCGGTGGCCGTGATATTCTCGCTCGGATCGGTGACATAATCCCAGCCGAAGGTGCCCCAATCGTACTGGCCGGCGGGAAGCACGACGCCCGGTGCGATGGTGAAGGGCGCCTGGAGCCCCTCGTGCGAGATGTTGTACTCGGGACCGAACTTCGTGCTGTTCGCCATCTCGATCTCGGTGAGATCGATGTGCCAGTAGCCCGACTGATAGAAGCCGTCGTTGATGCCGTACGCGCTGCGGTAGCTCACGTGCGGATTCCACTGCTTGAACCACGACCATTCCGGCTTGCGTACGAGGCGCATGAGCGAGACGTCGTATGCGCGATACCCGCCCGGACGGCTCATGAACCCCACTTCCGGATTGAAGTCCTCGCCGATCTGCGCGACGCGCGCGTTGTGATTCCACACGTTCGTCTGATACGCGATCCGTCCGCTGAAGGCGTTGGCATCGCCGTCGAGATCGCGCGTCGTGGTGCGCGCCGCCCACCAGTCGGAGGTCCAGCGTTGGCCGAGTCCGAGCCGGCCATCGACCGCGAAGGTGCGATTCACATCGCCGCCGTCGTCGGTCGACATGCGCTGCACCACCATCGCGCCGATGCGGGAGCGCGCCGACAGCTCACGGGTGGCGCGTCCGACCGTGAACGACTGCCCAGGGTTCAGCGCGTCGGGGGCGTCGGTGACCATCTGTAGCAAGCCCACCGTGGTGCCGCCCACGCGTCCCGACAAACGACCGCCGCCCAGAATCGACTGCGGCGTGCCGTCGTCGGAAATGCCGATGCGGCGCGTGAAGAACAGATCGACCGCCTGCGGCGTACCGGCCGAAAACACGCCGGCATTCTCGAGAAAGAACGGACGCTTCTCGGGAAAGAAAATCGGGAAGCGCGTGAGGTTCACGCGCTGATCGTCGACCTCGACTTGCGCGAAGTCGGTGTTGACGGTGAGATCGAGCGTGAGCGCCGGCGTCACGCCGTACTTGATTTCTCCGCCGAACTCCGTGGGGCGCTTGCTGGCCTGCTTGACACCGCTGGTCCAGCGTTCCTGCGACGACGTGAGCACATATGGCGTGACCGTGCGAATGCGGCGCACCGGCAGCGTAAGGTTGGCCAGATTGCCGGCGATCGACAGGCGATACAGGTTGAACTGCCGCGGAATAAAGGCCCAGTACAGCTCTTCGTTCTTGCGACGGATGTTGCGCGACACGTTCATGCCCCACGTCTGCTCGGCGCTGCCCGACAAATAGCGCAACGTCGAAAACGGGATACGGAACTCCGCCGTCCAGCCGAGCGAGTCAACCGTGGTCACCACCGTCCAGCTGGCGTCCCAGTTCACATTGAAGCCACCCATCCCGCCAGCCTGCATGCGATTCTGGCCGGCGACCTGTGCGCCACCGCCCTCACCTTCGCGAATGACCTGGCCATCGTACTCCACACCGGCGGGGGTCGTGGCGAACACGAAACCATTCTGGTTATCGTGATACGTATCGAACACGAACGCGATGTGATCGCTGTTGGCCAGCGGCACGTCGCGGATTTTTTCACCAGGCACGATCAGATGCGGCTCGCGATCATACATGCGCGCGCCGATGTAGAGATTCACGCCGTCGGTGGCCAGTCGCACTTCCGTGCGCTCGGAGGCGGGGACGCCCTCGTTGAGCTCGCGCTGCACGAAATCCCGGATCGGCGTGCCCTGCGACCACATCGCCTCGTCGAGCTTGCCGTCGATCGTCGGCGCCGTCGTCACGCGCAGCGTGCTGAACGACGGACGGGGACGGGCGCGGGCCGCGCGGGCAAACGAATCGGCGACGGCGGCATCGAGCCGCACCGGCGTGGTGGTCGGCGGCGTTACCTGGGCATGAGCCGTCGGGGCGATCGCGGCGAAGGAGACAGACGAGGCCATGACGGTCGCGGACGCACGAATCGCACGGCGCCGGAACACGGAGAGGAAATTCAAAGGATGGGGAGCTGCGGGTGGGAAGGGGCTGGACAGGCAATCTAGGACTCTGGACAACGGCAAGCGATGAGTGCTTTTTGAAGCATGTCTATCGACCCCTCTCGCCGTCATTTCCTTACGTTTCTGGCGGGCAGTCCGCTGTTGGCGGCCGCCGGACTCGATGAATCCGTGTTTACCCGCCTGCTGCACGCCAGTGACGGGCCGCGCACGCGCCTTGACGACGGCGCCCTGCAGCTCGCGCAGCAGATCCGCACGGCCGGCGAGGCCCTCGACGTGTTCGACTTCGAGCCCGTCGCGAAGCAGAACATCCCCGTGGCCCATTGGGGTTATCTGGCCACCGGCACCGACGACGACGCCACCATCCAGGCCAACCGACAAGGCTTCGACCGCTGGGCGATGCGCCCACGGCGCCTCATCGACGTGAGCCGGCTCGACACCAGCGTGAACTGGTTCGGCACCACGTACCCCACGCCGATCGTGGTCAACCCGCTGGGCAGCCAGAAGGCCTTCCACGAGCTCGGCGAGATCGCCACCGCCCGCGCGGCCAAGGCGAAAAACCACCTCATGGTGCTCTCCACCGTGGCCACCACGTCCATTGAAGACGTGATCGAGGCCCGTGGCGGTCCGGTGTGGTTTCAGCTGTATCACCAGTCCGACTGGGCTGTCACCAAGCAGATGGTGAAGCGCGTGGAGAAGGCGGGTGCACCGGCCATCGCCTTCACCGTCGATCTATTGGGCGGCAGCAACCGCGAAACCATGGTTCGCGAAGCGCGCAAGGACACCCGCACCTGCACCAAGTGCCATCTGGGCGGTGCGCCGCTGCCGGGTGTGAGCGGACGGGTGGATGATCGCGATAATCGCCGCAAGCCGAACCTCGTGGGCTACCAGAAGGCGACGCCGATTCCTGAAGTGGGCACCCCCACCTGGGAGTTCATCGATCGCCTGAAGCAGTCCACCAGCATGAAGGTGCTGATCAAGGGCATCGTGACCGCCGAAGACGCCGATCTCGCTGTGAAGCACGGCGTAGACGGCCTCTTCGTCTCCAATCACGGCGGTCGTGCGGAAAACTCGCAGCGCGCCACGATCACCTCGCTGCCGGAGGTGCTGCTCGGCACCCAACGTCGCATCCCCGTGATCTGCGACGGCGGATTCCGCCGCGGCACCGACGTGTTCAAGGCGATGGCACTCGGCGCCACCTCCATCGGCATCGGCCGCCCCTACATCTGGGGCCTTGGGGCCTTCGGACAGGAAGGCGTGGAAGCTGTACTCGGTCTGCTGCGCAAGGAGTTCGAAGTCGCGATGAAGCAGAGTGGCACCCGGTCACTCGCCGAGATCTCGCTCAAGCACATCACGCCGGCATAGCGGGACGACGCGATCGCGTTATACGATCGCGTAGTTCATCATCATGCCCATGTCCTCATGCACCATGTTGTGGCAGTGCATGAGGAAGCGGCCACGGTACGTGTCGAAGGTGGCCGCCACCGACACGCGCTCGCCGGGATTCACCAACACCACGTCCTTGAGGCCACGTTCCCACGGCATGATGCGGGCGCGGCCACCGAGGCGTTCGATGACGTGGAACTGCACTTCGTGCATGTGCACGGGGTGCGGAAACGGGCTGTCGTTCACGAACGTCCACACTTCGGTATCGCCGAAGCGCACGGTTTCGTCGATGCGCTCCATGTCGAACTCGCGCCCGTTGATGTTGTGCTGCATCATGGCGCTGTTGAACTGAAACGTGCGCGTGCGCTTCGCCGTGCGCGGATCGAGCGTGGCAATGCGCGGGAGCGCACGCGGCTTCCACGGCACCGGTGTGACCGCGCGATCGACGGTGAACTCCACGAGGTCCATGGCGGCCCCCTGTGCCATGCCGCCGGCACCCATGCGCCCCATGCCCATGCCGCCACCCATACCGCGGCCCATGCCCATTCCCATGCCACCCATGCGTGCGGGCGACTCGAAGGCCGCCGACATCAGCATCACGCGTGAACCCACCGCGACCTTGCTGAAGTCGATCAGGACGTCAACACGTTCGCCGGTGCCCATGTCGATATGCGTGAGCGTTTCCGGTGCGGGCAGCAGTCCGCCGTCGTTGCCGATCAGCGTGAAGGGTTGCCCGTTCGACAACGCGAGACGCAGGATGCGCGACGTGGTCCCGTTCACCACGCGCACGCGGTATGTGGTCGTCTCGACCGACTGCGACGGCAGGCGAATGCCGTTGGCGAACGCCGCGTCGCCGAAGAAGCCTTCCATCTGCTCATGCATCGCGGGTTCGTACGCGAACGTGCCGTCGGCAGCGAGACGTCGGTCCTGAATGAGCAGCGGCAGCTCGTGCTCGCCGGTCGGCAGGCCGAGCGCATCGTCCGCCGCGTCGCCGATCACGAGCAGACCGGCCATGCCGCGATAGGCCTGCACGCCGGTGCGATGATGCGGATGCGCGTGATACCAGTAGGTGCCGGCCCGATCGATCACCGGGAACTCGTACTGGTAGGTGGCACCGGTCGGTATCGCGAGACGCGGATGTCCATCGGCGATCTCGGGCACCCGCAGACCATGCCAATGCAGGATCGTCGGCTCGTTCAACGCATTCTCAAGGGTGATCCGAGCCGTGTCACCGGTGCGCACCCGGATGGTCGGCCCCACCGGCCCGTCACCAGGACTCCACGCCTCGACCGGCACGCCCGGCGCGATCTCGACGCGGCGCGAGGCGGCCCGGAGGGTGAGACCATCGGCCGATACACTCGGCGGCATGCGCAGCGGCGCCCGCTCGAACACGGGACGGAGTTCGCGGATCCCGAGGGCGCGCCGGACTCGCCCGCCATCGGTGAGCGTGGCGGCAAACGCCGTGCGGGAGGCAAGCGTAGCGAGTCCCCCGACGCTGGTACGGGCAAGAAATTGGCGACGGTCCATCGTCCAACGGTCGCACGTCTCGGCGCACCGCGCATGGGGTAATCACCCGGCGGTTTCAGGTGATTCCCTGACGGTGCAGCGGTCGCCGGCGTCGACTAGCGCCGCAACGCCGTAAAGTCGGCGTACTGATCCGTCGCCACGAAATCGACGCCGGTTGCCAGCGCGGCGCGCCACCGCAGCGCGGCGGCCGCGCGTGACCCAAAGTTGTACGCGGGCGTAAACCCACGGTCGGCGGCGGCGGTGAACCCGTCGAGGGTGTAGAAGCGGATCCAGAATCCCTGCGCATGTGCCCGCCGCACGAACGCCTGCAGTCGCGCGGAGTCGGCCAGCACCCACGCGCCGGCGGTCTGTTGTCCGCCCGCCTCAATCACACTCCACGGAAAGTTCACCCAGCGCGCGAAGTTGTCGGCACGCGCATTGATGTGTTGCGCGCTCGTCATCTGCATGGCGCGACGTGCCCGCAACGCCTTGGTCTCGCCGCGCACGGGCACGGGAGCCATCGCGCCAAAGGCGCGCAACGTCGCCCCCACCGGCACCTCGTTGTGAAAGCGGCGACGCTGCGCGGTATCCGAACCCGTCAGCACGAGTAACGGTCCGAGCACCAGCGGCTCGGCCTGCGCCGGCGTGGCGGTGCGCGGAGCCGTGGTCAGCCACGCTTCGTACTGTCCCAGCAACGCCCACACGGCGTCGAGGTGCGCCGGCGTGTTGTCCTTGAAATCAAGATTGAGCGTGATCAGCGGCCACGTGTCGCGCCGGTTCTCGGCCAGCGCGCGCTCCATGATGGGCCGGATACGGGCAAAGAAGTAGGCGTCAAGCGTGGGAGCGCCGTCGAGTGCGTCGTCGTCGTGGGCCACGACCGATTGCGGGAGCGCTCCGTTGGCGACGGACCAGTGGAGATCCTGCTCGATGGCCAGCGGAAGCCCGGTGGCCAGTGCCTCGTCGATCCGGGTGCGCCACTGGCCCCGCTCGGGATACGCGTTGTGGGCGTCGAGCAACACGCGCGTACCGGGTCCAAAGCGCGCGGCGGACTGGGCCGGCACCTGTGCGCGAGCCCCATACGCCATGCTGGCGAGGCCGAGCACGACGGCGAGTCGCGCCACACGGAGGGGGAGGCGAATGGACATGTCGGTAGTGTAGCCACCAGCCAAGAACCGGAACAGATTAGTTCGGTGATAGATCGTGGCCTGCCACGCGGCCGCTCCGCCCCCTTGATTGCGCCTCTCCTCCCGTCTGAATGCCTCTCGTATCCACTGTGATCGTCACCGGCGCTTCTTCGGGCGTCGGACTCTACGCCACGAAGTCGCTGATTGCTCGCGGATGGCACGTCGTCATGGCGTGCCGCGATCTCGCCAAAGCGTCTCGGGCGGCCGAGTCCCTTGAGCTGCCGGCGGAGCAGTACACCCTGAGCCGCCTCGACCTTGGCGTGCAAGCCAGCGTGCGCGCGTTTGTCGCGGACTTCCTGGCATCCGGCCGCGATCTCAACGCGTTGGTGAACAATGCCGCCGTGTACAAGCCTCGCCTCACGGAACCGGCGCGCTCGATCGAAGGCTACGAGATGAGCGTAGCGACCAATCACCTCGGGCACTTTCTGCTGAGTCGACTGCTGATGGGCAAGCTGCAGCAGGCGAAGTCCGCGCGCTTGATCACGCTCGGTACCGTGACCGCGAACGCCGAGGAGTTCGGTGGAAAGGTGCCGATTCCGGCGCCAGCCGACCTGGGCGAGCTGGAAGGACTCGAGAAAGGCTTCCGCGCGCCCATTGCGATGATTGACGGCAAGCCGTTCAAGCCGGGCAAGGCGTACAAGGACAGCAAGCTGTGCAACATGATTATCAGTCGCGAATTACATCGACGGTTTCACAACCGCACTGGCGTCGTGTTCAACACGCTGTATCCGGGGTGCGTAGCCGACACGGCGCTGTTTCGCGATACGCCCGCGGCGTTCCAGCGCATCTTCCCCTGGTTTCAGAAGAACATCACCAAGGGATACGTGACGCAGGAGCTATCGGGTGAGCGGGTGGCGCAGGTCGTCGCCGACGACGCCTTCGCACAAAGCGGGGTGCACTGGAGCTGGGGCAATCGACAAAATGGCCGCGCCGCCTTCGCGCAGCCGTTGACGGCCAAAGCGCAACAGGTCACCCGCGCGGCGCGCCTCTGGACCCTGAGTGAGCAGATGGTCGGACTCCCACCAAGCGAGTGACATGATGCCAGCCGCCGACGGCATGCGATCGCGATTCTTCGGTACCGGACTCGCGCGGGTCGTCGGCCTGATGCTGCTCGCGATGCTATTCGGTGCGCCGATCGCCTGGTCGCAGCGTCAGCGCTTCATGATCGAGCCGAACGTGCCCTACGACGGCCGCTACACGTTCGTGCGACTGCGCTACACGCAGGGCTATCGCTTGGCCTGGAGTGCGGACTATCCGCAGATGGAGCGCAATTTCATGACGATCCTGAGCGACCTCTCCACGCTGCGACTGCACAAGAAAGCCAGCAACGTGCACGTGCTCGACGATCCGGCGCTCAATCACTATCCGATCGCCTATCTCACCGAGCCGGGCTACTGGATGCCCACGCAGCAGGAAGCGGAAGCGCTGCGTCGCTGGATTCAGAAGGGCGGATTCCTGATCGTCGACGACTTCTATTTCGACCGGCAGTGGGATGTATTCGAGCAGGCGATGCTGTCGGTGCTGCCCAACGCGCGCATCGTGCCGATGGACGTGTCGCATCCGATCTTCAATGCGTTCTTTCACATCAAGACACTGGTCGGGATGACGCACCCCGCCACACCGCTGGCGAAGGCCGAGTACCTCGGCATCTACGAGGACAACGACCCGAGCAAGCGGCTGCAGGTGATCATCAACTACAACAACGACATCGGCGACTACATGGAGTGGTCGGGGGAAGGCTGGTATCCCGTGAACTTCTCCAACGACGCGTACAAGTTCGCGACGAACTATGTGATGTACGGGCTCACGCACTGACGAAGGCGCACTAGCGCTGTTGCACTAGCGCGGAAAGTCGGGCTTGGTCGCGTGCAGGATCTCCAGAATCGCTGCGCGGTCGCTCGCCGTCACCTGCTTGAACTCCGTACTCGGATCGACACCGGTCAGCACGTCGCGCAGCTGCCGATACACTTCGCCCTTGGCCAGATCCGGAAGCGCGTTGAAGCTATCGGAGTAGATCAGGAAGCTGAGCGGATACTTGAAGAGCCGCTTCTCGAGATCAAGATCCCGCAACGACCGTCCCTTCGCATCACGCGGCCCCGCGTTGGCGAAGTCTTGCGCGTAGCTGGTGGTGCCTCGCACCGGACCATCGAGTGTGGCCTCGCCCACGAACAGCATCGCGCGCACCAGCTTCTCCACGTCGCGGCGCAGCCGGGCCGCAGGCCCGCCGCCCGGCTGCGCACGCGACGTGGTGTCGCGGCCACTGACCCGCGCCATGGAGTCTTCAAACACCGCATCGGGCGCCGCTTCGTGCACGGCCGTGATGAGGTTGTGCACGACCGTCTGATGCACCAGCACCATCAGCGCCACAAGGTCACTCTGCGCCGACAGATACGGCGCCGAATCGAACTTGCCCGCGAGGTCGGTGCGCCCGCTTTCGGCGTGCATGTTGAGCTGCGTGCGATACGCCGGCTTGTCGGTAATCTCGTGTGCCAACTTCGGGGAGTACACGTTGCCGGCGTGCCCAGCAGGTCCCGCCGAACCCGTCACATACCACCCGGCAAAGCGCTGTTTCATGGGGGTCGCGTCGGAGGTGCTGCCATCATGCATCCCCACCACGGGATAGCCATAGCGATCGGTGAGGGTCGAGATCACCATGAACCCCGGCACGCCACCCGTGGCGGCGCGTGACTGATGGCACATGAGGCACGTGGTCGTCTCGCGGGAAAACACGGGACGGGCGCGCGGCTCCTGGCTCAGGGTGTAGAACACCGCGCCGCGCACGGGATCGACAGCGGCAACCTCGAGGAACGTGCTCTCCTGCACGTAGCCGATGTACACGTCGTCGTTGAAGTAGATCGCGCGCGGCGACCACGGCGTGATCTTGTCGGTCTGTAGGCTGGTGCGCGAGAACACGAGCCCCTGCGACGACACCGGGATGTGCAGCGTTTTCAGCAACGCCGGCAGGTACCCGAGCAGCGAGTCGTGGGCCAGTGTGACCTCACCGGCATCGAGCTGCGCCTGCAACCGGGCGATGGGGTCGCGCGTGGCGGGGGCCAGCACGCGTGATCGCCGCGCCACCGACGTGGGCGTACCGCCCAGCGTCGCCGCTGCACCAAGCAGCGAGACCACTGCCGCGAAGGCTCCGAGAGTCCGACGCAATCCGGTATCCATAGTACCGATTACAGTGGGCCCGCGTGGATACCCCCGCAACCGGTGTTTCCCTGACAGGCCTTGTTGTCCCTACGATGCTCTGGCAGCTCGCGTGTGTAGTCGCCGTCGTTGAACGATGGATCGGCCGTGATCGCGGCGATCTATCTCTCGAGTCGCTGGCGTGCGTTATGGCACCGCCAGGAGCGAACAGCCAGCCCCGGCGCAGGTGAGCGCCACGAACACTTCGGAGCGGATGAGCCAGCGGCCATCGCGCTTCACCCACTGCGCCGAAAATTTGCCGCCGATGATGACGGGCCCATCACCGGTCCCCTCCCGTCCTTCCCACACGCCGGATTCGAAGGCGAGCGGCCAGTGCGTGCTCACGTCGATCTCGTTCGGGATGCGCCGGTACACGATGCGCGGCGTCGCAGTCGCGGCGCCGGTGGGCGCGGCGCCGGTGGGCGGCTCAAACGCCGCACGGGCCGCGGCGCGTCCCGCCACTGACGAGCCGAGCGCACGGCGCACCGTGATATCCTCGGTCCAGAACGCCGTCACCGCGTCGAGGTCACCGGCGGCGATCGCGGCGTTCTGGGCCGCGCGCGCGGCGCGGATGGCCCGGGCGTCGGCCGATGGCGCATCCGACGACTGTGCGTTGACGTCACCCGCCGCGACCAACGTCATGAGCCCGCCCAGCAGAAACGTGGTTCGGAGGATTCGCATGACATGAGGGGTTAGCGGTGGAATCCGGCGGCCTGTCCCATATACGTGGGGTTCAGCACCGACAGCGCGCGCTGCACCGACGCATCTGGTGATCCGTATACCGTGCACCGTGTGGGCGTGAGCAGCAACATGAACCGCCCCGCAAAGCGCGCGCCGAACGTTTGGCAGTGTACCAAGGCAGCGGCCGAGTCGGCGTAGCGCTCGTACAGGTGACACTGACGCCCGTCGGCCGTCATGAACCACTCGTAGTGCTGCGTGCCCGGCTCGTGCGCATGCGTATTCGACACCATCTCCTCCATCAGCGCGCGGAGTTCGTCCGAGCGACCCTCCTGCACTTGCAGCTCCAACACCCAGCTGACCGATCCCGCCATGCGTCTCTCCTCCTGTGGAATGCGGGAAGGTGCACACCACGCCGCGCGCTCGGCAACCGGCAATCACCCCGGACCAGCGGGGGGCGTGCCGACCGTGCGAACGATCGTAGAATGCATCAGTACGTGAACTGGACGCCCGTTGTGAGCAATCCATCGAACTTCTTGAAACGCGCCGTCTGCGCGACACCATTCACCGGTGGTCGTAGCGGTGGCGCGTTGTTGACGTTCACGAGATAGCCCACCTTGATGCCGAAGCGCGCCGACAGCGGCGCCACCACCGCCGACTTGGCGGTCAGCAACCATGCATCGCTGATGGTGAAATTCGGGGTAAAGGTGGCCGTCTGCTCGAGGTACGCCGTTTTTGAGAAGGCGTGGCGATAGGTGCCGCTGGCATTGCCCACGAAATCACTTTGCGATGCGGCGTCGCCCACGAAGCCGCGCTGCAAGGCGCCAAGGCCGAGGGAGAACTGCAGCTTGTCCCCCTCGGTCTCGACGAACTGAAAGCCGAGACCCAACCCTTCCTGCACCTGACTATTCAGTCCAGCCGGCGTGTTGCGCAAACCGGACGCGCTCAAGTACGCCGTAAGCTTCTTGGTGATGTCAACGTCGCTGCGCAGCGCGAGTTGATACAACTCGGCGTTGCGCACACCATTCGCCGTGCCTCGCAGCGCAGCCGCGCTCTGCGAAAACTTCCAGTGGGCGAACGTGTAACTGTAGCGCTGACCGAGTGCGATCGTGGTGACCTGCTGATTGCCCTGACTGGCGGCGAGTGAAAAATCACCGGCGATCTCGTAGGGCCGCTTGGGGGCGTCCTGCGCCTGCGCAATGCCCGCGGTCGAACACAACGAACACGCCGCCGCGATAACCAGCGGCAACAACGAACGACGAGCTGAAGACATGTGACAAGGGCGAAGGTGGTGGTACGATATCGCTAACTGATCCAGCTCCACGTCAAGCCGCCGAGACACGCCAGCACGAGCGCAAAACTGATCCAACCACGGACGAGCGCACCGACGGAAGCGCGCGCGTCTCCCATAATGTCGGCATTTCCCACCAACAGGAGCAATGCGGCGATGTGAAGCGGCAACACGGCCGCATTCAATACCTGACTGCTGTAGATCAGCGGAATAAGCGGGAGTCCCGGCAAGGCGACCACACTCACGCCCGCGACGGTGAGTCCCACGAAGGCCGCATAGAACCAATGGAAATGCCTGGAGTCCAGCCCCAGCGAGGCGGGCTCGCCGACCCCTTCGGCAATCGAGTACGACGTCGCAATCGGCACGATCGCCGCCGCCAACAAGGACGAGCCCAGCAGGCCAACTCCGAAGAACAGCGTCGCGAACGAGCCCGCCAGCGGGCGCAGCGCCGCCGCCGCATCGCCCGCACTCTCGATGTGCACGCCAGCTCTATACAGCGTGGCGGCACAGGCCACGGCGATAGCGAGCCCAACCACGCCGGTCAGCACGGAGCCCACGATCACGTCCACTCGCTCCCAGCGCAGCGTGGCCAGCGTGATCTTCTTGTCCACCGCATACGACTGGATGAACGCCAGCCCCCACGGCGCGAGCGTCGTGCCCAGACTCGCGGCCAGCGCGATCCATCCCGCGCGGTCGATGGGCAACCGCGGCACGACGGATCCGTACGCAACCTCGGCCCACACGGGTCCGGCGAGAACGCCGTCCACCACGTACAAAACGAGGGTGGCCGAGATGGCCAGCAGCACCTTCTCCACGCGCGCGAACGACCCCAGCACCACCACCAGCGTGATCAGTGTCCCCGCGGCCATCGCGCTCAGCCATGCCGGGAGTCCGATCAGCGAGCCGGCGGCGGCCACCCCGGCGTATTCGGCGCAGATCGTCCCGAAGTTGGCGAACAGGAGCCCGAGCACGGCGGCGTAGCCCCAGTGGCGACCCCAGCGCTCGCGCACCAACGCCACGAAGCCTTTGCCGGTGGCCGCGCCAAGGCGTACCGCCACGAGGTGGAACTGCACCAACAGGATCGTGGACGCCGGAATGATCCAGAGCAGCCGGTACCCGTGCTCCGCGCCGAGAATCGAGTACGTTGTGATGCCGGCGGGGTCATCATCGGAGAGCCCCGCCAGCAGCCCCGGCCCGCGCACCGCAAGGAACGACGCCAACGCGCCGGCCCCCGCCAGCCGCATCGCCGCGAAGCGCACCGTAATGCCCCGCCCGTGATGCGCGACGGCATGGGCGGGGGCGCGCTTCGCGCGGTGTGTCACTATTTGGCGGTGGCGGTGGGTTTGCGGTTGTCCGGCACAAAGTGATCGCGCGCCGGCATGCGCACCGCCCGCAGCGTGGCCGCATTGAGCGTCGTCGTATCGGGAATGATGGCATTGGCCGACAGCAAATACGCGGTCACCGCGTACACGTCATCGTCGGTCATCGAACCCGGCGTGGCAAAGGGCATGGCCCGCTTGATGTAATCGAATACCGTCGTGGCGTGCGGCCAGTAGTTGCCGATCGTCTTGGTCTTGTTCGTCGTGGCAAACTGAAACTCCGGCTTTGATGCCCCGGCGGAATCACGGCCCACCAACTTGGGAAAGGTCGGCAGTCCCTCGCCTTTGGCGCCGTGACACTGCGCACACTGCGCCGCGTACACCACGACACCGCGCGCCACCGTGCCGCTGCCGGGGGGAAGCTCGAGGCCATCCTGTCCGATGTCCTGGTTCATGGCCGCGATCGCCGAATCGGCGGCAGCATGCCCCAACCCGTACGACTGCTTGGCGCCCGGCCCGCCGGGAACCGCACCCGCCTCGTACGACGCGAACGAGGCATTCGTGCCGTCGGCGGTCGCGTTGGCGCCACCGCCACAGGCGGCAAGACAGGCCACCGTCATCAGTGCTGATGCAATACGCATGATCAGGTCTCTCCGTGGAAGGTGACGGCACCGCTGCGATCGACCTTCCAGCCGATGATCTGATTGTAGTGATAGTCGGTGTACTCGCCGCGCTCGGCGATCATCGCCGTGCGCGTGGGCTGAACGTAGCCGGCACTGTCGGTGGCGCGACTCAGCAACGTGGCGTCGGTGCCCTGCCAATTCCACATGTACTGGAAGCGCACCGTCGACTTGGGCTGTGGCGTGTTCAGCAGTTCCGCGTCGTGCCACGTGGTGCCGCCATCCACGCTCACTTCCACCCGCGTGATGCGACCTCGACCGCTCCACGCGAGCCCGTTCACACTACGCCAGCCGTGCGACGGGATGGTGTTGGGATAGCAGGGCGACGTGATCACCGACTTGGCGTCGATCTCGAACGTGAAGATGCGCGCCGTGCCATCGGGCATCGGGTCGGTGTACTTCGACGTTTCCCAGCGCGTCATCCACGGCTTCGTGCCCAGCTCGAGACGACGGATCCACTTCACGTTGCTGTTTCCCTCGAACCCGGGCAGCAGCAAGCGCATGGGATAGCCCTGTGCCGGACGCAGCGGCTCACCATTTTGCGCCCACACGATCATGGCGTCATCCCACGCTTTGGTGATCGGAATGGAGCGCGCCAGCTTGCAGGCGTCCCCCCCTTCGGCGAGAAACCAGGTGGCATCGGGCTTCACGCCGACTTCGCGGAACAACGTGGCGAGCGGTACGCCAGTCCACTCCGAAGTGCTGAAGAGACCGGCGAGCGGCTGCGGCGTGGTGTCCGGCTTCGGGTCGCGATAGCCCGCGCCGCCGTTGCCCGAGCACTCGATGAAGTAGGTGCGGGTGATCTGCGGAAACCGCTTGATGTCATCGACCGTGAATGACATCGGACGATCCACCAAACCGTGAATCGTGAGCGTGTGCCGCTCGGGGTCGAGCGTGGGGATGCCGGCGTGATGTCGCTCGAAGTGCAGATCGCTTGGCGTGATGGTGCCGGTGAGATCCTGCAGCGGCGTGCGCGAACTGCCCACCGGCGTGCCGTTCGGGATGCGCGTGGGGGCGAAGTACTCCGATCGCGCCCCCAGCGCCGCCGTGGGCGCACCGGGCATCTTCGTGGCGTCGAGGGGGGCCACGGGGCGCGGCGCCGGAGCGGCGGGCGCGGCGCCCGCAGCGGCGCGGGCGGCCGCACCCTGTCCATCGGCGGCGAGCGGGAGTCCAGCGAGGGCGGCACCGCCGACGAATCCGGCGGCGCCTGCGAGCAAGTCACGACGAGAGAGATCGGTCATGGGCGTAAACTACTGCCCGGTTTCGATCTCGGCTTGCGCATGAAACCGGGGGCGGTTGTGGGAGACCAGGGCAATTCAGACCGGCCTTCCGCAGCCAGCCGGCCTGAGGTACCGTTGAAACAGTATGCGGCGTCCCATCTGGTACCGGGTCCTGATCAGCCTCTGGGCGGTCTGGTTCTCGACTGCGCTCATCGAGCCAGCCGGATTCTTTGCCTGCGCCATGCACTCCGGGATGGCGGCCGTGACCGCGACATCCGTGACAACGGCACCCGCGCAGGACGCGGCACACCACGAGCACGCAGCGCCTGCCTCGTCGGCACCCGCGGCGGAGTCCGACGCTCCTGCGCACGACGGACATCCGTGCTGCACCTGCCTCGGCCAGTGCTCCACCATGACCGCGGCCGTGCTCCCGCACGTCGACATCACGATCGCGGAGCACCTCGCGCGCCAGGCGAGCGTGGCCGCTGCCGTCGTCCTCTCGCGCATTCCGCTGCGGCCGGCGCACGCGCTGCCGTTCGCGAACGGCCCGCCGACGTCGGTGCGCGCGTAAGGCCTCACTCGGCCTCGCCGTACCCGCTCGTCCCTGCCGAATTCGACGCTGCGCGACTGATCCCCCGGGGTCCGTCCGCGTGGGTCGCCCTCTCGCATTGTTCCCGACGGCTCCCGCACCGCGATCGCCCTTGGCGTGTCGCGGTGATGGTCCGAGCGCGGGGAGAGTGCACGTGCCCTTCTCCTGATCCCGATGATGAAGCTCGTTACCCTGCTCAGCGCCCTCCTGGTCGCGGGCACCGCCCGTGCGCAGACCCAGCCGCCCAAGCCCGTAGGCAAGGACTCCACCGGCCGCGACACCGTGACCACCCTCGGCGGCCTCCGCGTCACCGCCGATCGTGACACGCGCCCCGCACTCACCCGCCTCACGATGCCGGTGAGCGCCAGCATCACCGCCAAGCGCGTCGAGGAAACGATCAATCTCATGGACACGCCGGACGCGGTGAAATACCTGCCCAGCGTGTTCATCCGGAAGCGCAACAACGGCGACACGCAGGCCGTGATGGGCACCCGCGTGTGGGGCGTGGCGTCGAGCGCGCGCAGTCTGGTCTTCGCCGACGGCGTGCCGCTGTCGGCACTCATCGCCAACAACAACACGATCGGCGGACCGCGCTGGGGACTCGTGGCCCCCGAAGAAATCGAGCGCGTCGACATGATGTACGGCCCGTTCTCGGCGGCCTATCCGGGCAACTCGATGGGCGCGGTCATGGAGATCACGACGCGACTGCCGGACAAGTTCGAAGGCTCGATTGCGCAGACGCAGTCGCTGATGCCGTTCGATTTGTATGGCACGAATACCACGTACGGCACGTCGCAAACGTCGGCGCGCGTGGCCAACCGGTTCGGTAAGCTCACCGTGTCGCTCAGCGGCAACTATCAGGACAGCAAGGGGCAGCCGCTCACCTACGTCACCGGCGCCACCTTTCCGGCCAACACCACCGGCGGATTCGCGGCCACCAACAAGCTCAATGGTGCCGCCAACGTGCTGGGCGCGACCGGACTGCTGCACACGCAGATGACGAACGCGAAGATCAAGCTCGCGTACGACATCACGCCGACTGTGCGTGCGGCGTATACGTACGGTTTCTGGCAGAATGATGCCGACGCCGGCGTGAACAGCTACCTCACGCGTGCCGGTGCCTCGAGCTACGCCGGGCTGGCCGGCTTCGCGAGCGGCAACTACGGATTGCTGCAGCAGCACAACGCGCAGAGCGTCTCGCTGCGCACGGACACGAAGAAGGATTGGGATGTGGAAGTCGTCGGCACCAGCTACACCATGGACACCGATCGGCAGCGCTTCTCCACGTCGGCGTCGGCGACGGCGCTGACGTTCGGCGACGCGGGTCGCGTGGCCGTGCTGTCGGGGACCGGCTGGCGCACCGCCGATGTGAAGGCCGCGTGGCACAAGGGTGGCACCCTTGCCGCGCACACGGTGACGTTCGGCGCCCACGTCGATCAGTACACGCTCGCGAATCCGACGTACAACACCGCCAATTGGCGGGTGTCGGACCCGGTGACGACCACGGTCGTGTCGCAGGGCGACGGCAAGACGCGCACGGCGGCGCTGTGGGTGCAGGATCAGTGGCGCATTTCGCCGAGGCTGCGTCTCACGGTGGGCG
>CAMBRJ010000015.1 GCA_945870175.1 Gemmatimonas phototrophica | reverse complement strand
TCAGGCGACGATTGGTGATCCTGTCGCCATGTCGACGTATATCGCCAGACATGGCGCGACGATGCTCACGATGCCGCCGGTGTACCTCAGCACGCTCGCCGTCGACCAGCTCGCGACCGTGTCGCGCATCATCAGCGCGGGCGACGTCTGTCGTGTGCAGGATGCGCTCGCGTTCGCGAAGCGGTGCGCGTACTACAACTCGTACGGACCCACTGAAACGACCGTGTGCACCACCCTGTATCGCGTCGAGTCCGCCGGCGCGTACGGCTCGCGCATTCCGATCGGCAAGCCGATCGGTCACACCACGGTGTTGCTGCTCGATGACCAGCTCCAGCCGGTGGCAGATGGGGTGCCGGGGGAGTTGTGCGTGGCGGGTGTCAGTCTCGCCATCGGGTATCTGCATCAGGAGGCGCTCACGAGCACGCAGTTTCCCGCCTACGACGGCGTGCCGGGCAACCGGATCTATCGCACGGGTGACATTGCGGTCCGACGACCCGATGGTCTGCTGGAGTTGCTCGGACGGCGTGACAATCAAGTGAAGATCCGCGGCTATCGCATCGAGTTGGGTGAAATCGAAGCGGTGCTCTTGCAGGCGGATGGCGTGCGCGAGGTGGCGGTGCTGGCGCAGGATGATGCGACCGGACGCCGTTTGATCGCGTATGCCACCGGGACGGCGGACGAGGGTCGACTGCGTGATGCCGTGGCCCGTCGACTGCCGGACTTCATGGTGCCGTCGGCGTTTCACCTGCTCGACGAAATGCCGACCACAGCAAACGGTAAGATCGATCGCAAGGCGTTGCCATCCCTCGTCGTCGCCGATACCGGTCATGCGTCGCGCGACGCGGCGGAAACGCCGGATCAGGAACGGCTCATGGCGCTGTGGGTCGAGGTGCTTGGTCGCCCGGTGGGCATCCGCGACAACTTCTTCGCGATGGGCGGCGACTCGATCCTGGTGATCCAGTTGGTGTCGCGTGCGCGTGCGCTGGGACTGCGCCTGACGCCGACACAAGTCTTCGAGCATCCCACCATTGAGCAGCTCGCGACGATTGTGGTGCACACCGCGGGCTCGGCCGACGAAGCCGGACCGGCCGAGGGCGATGCGCCGCTCGGACCGATGCAGCAGTGGTTTCTGTCGCAGCAAACGGATGCACCGCAACACTTCAATCAGACGGCGCTGTTCGAAGTCTCAACCGGTCTGGCCCCCGACGCGCTGCGCGCCGCGGTCGGCGTCGTCGCCGGACATCACGATGCGCTCCGACTGGCGTTTACGCGAACGGCATCCGGCTGGAAGTCGGCGTACGCGCCGGTGAACCGGCTGCCTACCGTGGTTGTGGTGGACCTCACGGCCGTGGCGCCGGCCGCGAGACTCGATGCGATCCGTCGTGATGGCGAAGCGCGGCAACGCACCTTCGCGCTCGACGCGTCGCCGTTGCTCCAGGTGATCGCCTACACGACGGGGACGGATTCGACCGCGTGGGTGCTGTTGATCGCCCACCATCTGGTGATCGACGGCGTGTCGTGGCGCATTTTACTCGACGACCTGCAGCGCGCCTATGTCGCGGCCGCCGCCGGTCGCTCGCTCGACCTGCCGCCCCGCACGACGTCGTATCGTGGCTGGATCGCTCGGCTCGAGGAGGAGTCCGCGATGTTCCTCGACGAACTCCCGTTCTGGCGGACGCACGCCGCGGGGCCGATGTCGCTGCCGCGGGATCTCGATCCGGCCGTGGCGCCACGCATGGACTCCTCCGCGTCCGTGCACACGATGCTGTCCCCGGATGCCACCGAGGTGTTGCTGCGCACCGCGCCGCGGACGATCGGCGTCGAGGTGCAGGACATCCTGCTCACCGCGCTGGTTCGCAGCACGTCGACGTGGACGGGGCACGCCGGGCTTCCGATTACCCTCGAAAGCCACGGCCGTCCGGAGTTGTTCGACGATGTCGATACGACGCGCCTGGTCGGCTGGTGCACGAGCCAGTTCCCGTTGCGGCTGACCGTGGACGCCGCCGCCTCTGGTATCGATGCGATCAAGAGCATCAAAGAGCAGGTGCGGAGCGTCCCCCATCTCGGTGTCGGCTTCGGCGTGCTCTCGTATCTGGCCGATGTGGAGAGCGGCGCCGGTCTTCGGGCATTCCCGTCGCCGCCGGTCCTGTTCAACTACCTCGGTCAGGTGAGCGGCATGGTGACGGCGGACGCGTCATGGATTCCCGTCCTTGACGGTGTACCGGGCGATGTCAGCCCCACGCAAGTGCGGAGCCACCTCCTTGAAGTGAATGCCATGGTGGCCGAGGGCGCGTTGTCGGTGACGTGGTCGTATAGCACCGAAGAATTTCTGCCGACCACCATTGAACGGCTCGCCGCGGCCTTCATCACCGAAGTGCACGACCTCGTATCAGCTACGGCGTCCGCCAGTGGTCCACAGTTCACGCCGTCCGATTTTCCAGCGGCGCGCATCGACCAGGACGCTCTCGCCGTCCTTTTGGGACAGCTCGGCGCTTGAGTCGTTCTCTTGCAACGCGTATCGCGGCCGCTGAATACTGGCGGCCGCGCGTCGGGGCGTTGGACGAGCCGTACCGGCTAGCGGGCACGTCGCGCGCGTTGGCGGCAACGGCTGATCGCCGCGTGCTTCGCTGCGTTCTCGATGCACCGGCGCTCGCGGCCATCCGCACCATTGGGCGCGATCCCCTTGGCCAATACACCGTCGTGTTGGCCACGCTCGGCTGGACACTCGAACGCTACTGGGGACGGCCGTCGGTCGTGCTGGCCGTGCCTCCGCTGCTCGAAGACGGCGATGCCGGTGCCCCAGCGCCACTACTCTTTCCGGACACCGGCGAGCACAGCGTGCGGACCTGGCTCGCCGACGTCAGCGCGTGTCACGAGGCCGCGCTCGACGTGGGGGGGTATGACGACGACGCGGGCCGCTTGCCACCGTTCGCGGAGCTGACCGACTGCTGGGTGCGTGATGGTCGCATTCATGTGGAGGTGAGCGCACTTCCCGCGTGGCAACAGGCGACGCTGCGCGTGCTGGTGGAGCACATGGACGACGCCGGTGTGCTGCTGTTTGAGTACGACGCGGCGCGCTGCGATTCGATGGTGATGGAGCAGTACGTTGCCCAGCTGCCGCAGGCGTTCGCCATGTTGTCGGATCGTGACGCGCGCCTGGAGTCCTGGACGCCAATGCGGGACGTCGAGCAGCAGTACCTCGCGGCGTGGGGTGTGGGCGACAACCCCGGCGCGGATGCCGACGCGTTACTCGTGCCCGTTCACGAGCGGATCTCCGCCGTGGCGGCACGTCAACCGCATGCGCCTGCGCTACGCGCGGGAACGCGTGAGTGGTCGTATGCCGAACTCGAGCGCGCCGCGTGCCGTGTCGCCGACGCGCTCGTGGATCGCGTGGCCGATGATCCACGCCGCGGTCATGTGCCGCCGATCGCGATCTGCATGAGCCGTGGTCCCTGGCTCATCGCGGCGATTCTCGGCGTGTTGCGTAGTGGGCACGCGTACTTGCCCGTCGACCCGCACAATCCGACCGACCGTCTGGCGCAGATCCTCCGGGATGCGCAGTCGCCGCTGGTGCTCACCGACGCGGCCGATGCCGGTCGTTTTGCTGCGCTGTCACTTGATGTACTGGTGGTCGATGATGCGCTGCCGCTCGTACCCGCCTCGATGCCGAGACGGATACCGATGACCAACGCGGCGTACGTCATCTATACCTCCGGATCGACCGGCACACCGAAGGGGTGTGTGCTCGAGCACGGCCAGCTGGCGCATTATCTCACGTGGGCCACGCGCTACTACTGGGACAATGCCCCCACGACCATGGCGTTGTTCTCGTCGGTCGCGTTCGACATGCCGGTCACGACGATCTTCGGTCCGCTGCTCACCGGTGGCACGCTCGTCGTCATCCCTGAGACCATCGGCGTCGATGCGGCGCTTCGCTGGCAGTTCGATCCCGCCTCGGGTATCGACACGGTCAAGCTGACGCCGTCGCACGTGCTGATGCTCGAGGCGCTGCGCATCGAGCAGACGTCCGTGCGCTGCGCGATCGTCGGCGGGGAAGCCATGACGGCAGCGCATCTGCGGGTCCTCCGGCAGCTCTCTGCCGGTATGCGTGTGGTGAACGAGTACGGTCCGACGGAAGCGGCGGTCGGCTGCATCGTGGACGACCTTGATGCCGCGCGCGATGTGACCATCGGAACGCCGATCTCCCGCATGGACGCGTGGGTCCTCGATCGCGCGGGCCGTCTCACACCGCCGGGCGTGCGCGGCGAACTGTGCGTCGGCGGCGCCGGCGTGGCGCGTGGCTATCTGCACAATCCGGTGCTGACAGCCCAGCGATTCGTGGCGCACCCATTTGTCCCGGGAGCACGGTTGTATCGCACCGGGGACGAGGCCCGATGGCGGGTGGATGGGCGTCTCGAATCATTCGGTCGCCTCGATGGACAGGTGAAGATCCGCGGTCACCGGATCGAACTGGGCGACGTCGAGGCGGCGCTCCGCGCATTCGACGGCGTACGTGACGCGTGTGCGATGGCGGTACCGTCGTCCGACGGCACGGGCGAGTATACGCTGGTGGCGGCGATCGTGGGCGATGCCGATCGCCCCCCGATCGATGCGACGGCCGCGCGTCGCGCGTTGCGCGAGCGCTTGCCGACGGCGATGGTCCCGTCGCGTGTGGTGGTCGTCGGACAGCTTCCGCTCACGGCCAACGGCAAGGTCGATCGGAAACGCCTGCGCGAGATGATGGACGTACCCGCGCCGGTCGCTGCCCATGCCATGGTGCCGCTCGCGGACGTCACGGAGCGGGAGCTGGCCCGTCTGTATCAGGCGCTCCTCAACGTGCCGCATGTCGGCGCCGATGCCGACTTTATGGCGCTCGGCGGACACAGCCTGCGCGCGATGGAGTTGCTCGGCAGCATACACGGCCAGTTCGGTGTCGACGTCGGCCTCTCGGAGATCTTCGAGGCGCGCACGTTGCGTGCACTCGCGATCCGTATTCGGGCGGCGCAGCCCACCAGCCGTATCCCGCTCGAACGGATCCCCGACGCCCCGCATTATCCGTTGTCACATGAACAACGGCGGCTGTGGCTCCTCGATCAGCTCGAGGCGGATCGTGCCGTCTACAACATCGTGGCGCCGGTCATGATCGACGGCGCGCTCGATCAGTCGCGGCTTCGCCGTGCGATCGACCGCACGACACGGCGACACGAGAGCCTCCGTACGACGATCGTGCTCGTCGACGGTGAGCCGCGACAGCGGATCGCGGACAACGCCGCCGTGGTACTGGTGGACGTGGACGTGTCGCATCATGCGGACCCGCTCACGGCCGCGCACGCGTGGATCGTTCGCGAGGCCGCCACGCCGATCGAGGTGATGTACGCCCCGCTCTGGCGGGTGACGCTGCTCGTGCTCAGTCCGACGCGATCCGTGCTGGTACTCACGCAGCATCATCTCATCACTGACGCGTGGTCGGCGAGGCAGTTCGTTACCGATCTGCTCACCGCGTACGACTCGGACACCGCGCCGCCATCGTTGCCCGTGCAGTACCGTGATTACGTCGCGTGGCAGCAGCGCTATCTGCGGTCGGCGGGCGCTCAGGCGAGCCGTGCGTACTGGCGCACGACGCTGGACGGCGTGCCCCCTGCGATGGCGCTTCCCACCGATCGGCCACGCCCTGCGGCACGAACCAATGTCGGTGCGCGGGTCCGCCTCGACGTGCCGCCACGAAGCCGGCGGGCGCTCGAGCAATTGGCGACGACGCAACACGCGAGTCCGTTCATGGCGTGGCTGGCGGTCGTTCAGGTGATGCTTCGGGCATACGCCGGTCACGATGCGATCTGGCTGGGGACGCCGGTGGCAGGGCGTCATGATCCGATGTTGAACGAGCAGCTTGGCATGTTCGTGAATACCGTCGTGTTGACCGGCACCGTGTCGCCCGCCCAGACATTCCGCGAGCGACTGCAGCAGGCTGTCCAGACGGCCGTCGGTGCCTTTGAGCACGCCGCGTATCCCTTTGATCGTGTCGTCGACGCGCTCGACGTTCCCCGCGATCCGTCACGGTCGCCGCTCTTCGACGTTTTGCTGACGTACGATGCCATCGTGCCGATGCCGGCGCCGACACGTGGTGTGCAGATCAGCGACATCGACATCGATGTTCCGCTCGCCAAATTCGATCTTACGATCGGCGTGCGTGAACACGACGCGGGGCTGACGATCGAATTTGAATACAATCGCGACCTCTCTGACGCGGCGCGCATGTCGGCGATGCTCGCCGACATGCTGGTGATGCTCGACGAACTGGTCGCGCACCCCGACCGATCGCTGAGCGAGCATGCGTGGTTCGCACGCAGCACGGGGGCGGCCGCGTCGCCGCCGATGGCCAGCCGTGCGGTATCGACGATCTCGGCGCGCCATGCCGGTGAGGCCGAGTTGCCGCCGATGATCGGCCAGCTACGCCGTCTGTGGGCCTCGGTGCTGCA
Organism: Gemmatimonas phototrophica; assembly: GCA_945870175.1. GTDB lineage: Bacteria > Gemmatimonadota > Gemmatimonadetes > Gemmatimonadales > Gemmatimonadaceae > Gemmatimonas > Gemmatimonas phototrophica_A. The sequence goes on along the minus strand of CAMBRJ010000015.1, from coordinate 10,813 downwards.
GGTGGACGAGATTGGCGCCGACGACGATTTTTTCTCACTGGGTGGCGATTCGATTCTGGCGTTGCAAGTGGTCGCGCGCGCGCGCGCGCAACAGGTGCCACTGACGGTCCGTCAGCTCTTCACCCATCCCACACTGCGCGCCTTGGCGTCGATCGTGGGGCAGCTTCCGTCGGCGCCGGCAACGCGTCCGGTGTCGGTCGGTGGCCTCACGCCCATTCAGCAGGAGTTCCTCGGTGACGGGCGTGCGCCGGCCACGCCGTGGACGCACTACAACCAAGCGGTGCTCCTCGATTTGCCGGCGGCGACGTCGACGGCACGATTGGGCGCCGCACTGGCACGCGTGGTCGCGGCGCACGACGTGTTTGGCGTGCGCTTCGTGCGCACGGTCGACGGCTGGCGGCAGCACGCCGGCCACGACCGCGCGGTGCTGGAGGAAGCCCCATATCGTGATGATGCCGATATCACCGCGCAATGCGAGCTCCTACAGCGCACGTTGCATCCGGAGGAGGGTCCGTTGTGGCGTATGGTGCTGTTCACGCCTATGTCAGGGGGCGCTCCACGGCTGTTTCTGCTGGCCCATCATCTCGTCGTGGATGGCGTCTCGTGGCGCATTCTGCTCGATGACCTGACCACCGCGTGGGAATCACCCGATACACTGCTGCCGGACGCGACGCTGACGATGGGCGAGTGGTCGACCGAAGTCGCGACCTGGACGCGTCGGGATGCGATAGACGACACGGACCACTGGCTTGGAGCGGTACGGGTGCCCGACGCGTGGACGGCCGCGTGGGCGCCGGCGACCGATGCGGACGTGCGCCAGGCGGTGCAGACGCCGGCGTACGAGAGTCTCGTGCTCGACCCTGCGACCACGACGGCGCTGCTCACGACGGCAGGCCATGCCTATGGCACCGATGCGCAGGATATCCTGATCGCGGCATTGCTGGAGGCGCTCTCTGTCACCACCGGTCATCGGCAGTTCACGATCGACCTCGAGCATCAGGGGCGGACCGCGCTTCCATTGGTCGATCTGTCGCGATCGGTGGGCTGGTTCACGGTGCGCTATCCGATTCGCTTTCTCTTGCCGGCCGATACGGACGCCGCCGCCGTCCTGATCCGCACGAAAGACACGATTCGTGCGGTGCCGTCCCAGGGGCTCAGCTTTGCGGCGTTGCAAAGCTTTGCGCCGGAAACGTCGGTGCGAGCACGCCTCGCCCGTACGGGGGCCTCGGTGCAGTTCAACTACCTCGGGCAGTCCGACGCGGCGTTGCGCCTGCCTGGCTGGCACCTGTCGGACGTATCAACCGGCGAGTCAGTCGATCCGACCTATCCGCGCGTGCATGCGCTGGACGTGACGGCACTGGTGCAATCCGGCCGCTGCGAGGTGACGTTCGGTTATGACGCGGGCCGGTTGGATACGCGTCACGTGGCGCAACTCGCGCGGGCCTTCGCCGCATCCGTAAACGCGCTGGTGGCGCACGTAAGTGGACCCGGCGTCGGCGCGTTCACGGTGAGTGATGTTCCCGCCTGTCGGTTGGATGCCGAGGCGCTGGCGCGTGTCGTGGCGTCGGTGCCGGGTGATGGATCGCCCCGTGATCGCATTGAGGACATCTACGACTGCACACCGCTGCAGGAAGGATTGCTGTATCATCATCTGCGCGGCGCGGATGGTGATGCCTATCATGAGCAATGGGTGTTTACCCTCGATGGGGCATTCGACGCGATGGCGTTTCGTGCCGCCTGGGATATCGTGATCGCGCGCCACGCGGCCCTGCGCACGGTCTTCCGCTGGCGGGATGTGGCGCATGCCGTACAGGTCGTGCTGCGCCACGGACGTGTGCAGTGGACGCATGTGTCGCACCCTCACGCGGACGAAGCGACACTTGCCGACCTCGTGCAGGCCGCGATGCAGGACGATCGCGCGCAGCCGTTTGATCTGGCGGCAGGACCCGTGCAGCGGGTTCACGTGCTGCAGGGCGCGTACGGACGAACGATGGTGTGCTGGTCACATCATCACATCGTCCTCGATGGATGGAGTACGCAGCTCGTTATCCGGGATGTGGTGGAGGTCTATGCCGCCCGGCAGCACCAGCGCGATCCCGCCCGCGTGCACGGCAGTGCCTTCCGCACCTACGTGCAGTGGCAGCAGGAGCGTGATCCAACAGCACTCCAGCACTTCTGGCAGGCCACGCTCGGCGATGTCCGGGAGCCGACGCCCCTTCCCGGCGATCGACGCGAGGACGGTGGAGCGGCGACACCCGCGACACCGGCGATGATCCGTCTGGTTCGTACGCTCGATGCAGACACCACCGCACGGTTGATGCAGGCGGTCCGTACGCAGCGTCTGACGGCAAGTACCGTGGTTCGTGCCGCGTGGGCGCTGGCGTTGGCCACGCGCGCGCGCACGGATGACGTGGTGTTCGGTGTCACGCTGTCCGGGCGCCCACCCGATATCGACGGCATCGACCAGTCGGTTGGTCTGTACATCGTGACTGTGCCGCTGCGCGTGCAGATCGACCGTGGACAGACGGTCGGGACATGGCTGCGTGCGCTGCATCAGCAGCAGTCAGAGCTTGATGCGATGGCGTCGCTGCCGCCGGCGATGGTGCAGCGGTGCAGCGGTGTCTCGCGCGAGCGACCGCTTTTCGAGTCGCTTGTCGTCGTCGAAAATTATCCACTGCGTGAAGCGTCGACGGCACCGGAAAATCTGCAGATCGCGGCTCTGGATGTGCGAAGCTTTACGCACTATCCGCTCGCGCTCACGATGATTCCTGGCGTCACGTGCGAGCTGGCGCTGGATGTCGATCGACATCGTGTGGACGAGGCGACCGCGGCGGCGATGCTTGATGACGTGGTGATCTGGCTGCTCACGATGGCGGTCGAACCGGCCACGCCGGTCGCTGCATTCTTTCCCGCGGCCGAGACGTCGTTTGGTGTCGTTCCCGTCCCAGACGCGCTGGCTGACCGTGTGGCGGCGCGCTCCGGTGGCGGTCGAAGGGATGCGTCGGCCACGTGGATCGCCGCGGCACGCGCACTGGCGGAATGGTACGGCAGCTGCGAGGAGCTGCACGTGGGGGTGGCGGTCGTGGACACGCGTTCTGCGACGGCGCTCGGGGCGACGCCCGTCTCCGACGTGTCCGCCGCGCGGGACGATATGGGAGCGGGATCACCATGGGATCTGCGCATTGTCGTCGGCACCATTGACGGCCAGTTCTCCGTGGCGCTCGCGTCTGACTCGGGTCGATTCACGTGGCCACAGCGCGAGCGCGCCGCGGCGCACCTCGTGGCGTTCGCGGACGCGCTGGTTGCGCAGCCGGAGCAATCGCTGACGGCCTGCGCTCCGTTGACGGATACCGAGGCGGCGCAGCTGGTCGCGTGGAATGCGACGTCGGTTACATACGCCGGGGCTGATACACTCAGCGGACTGGTCGTGCAGGGCTTGTCCGCGCTGGCGATCGCACAGCCAGATCATGTGCTGGTACGCGTGCTGTCCGAATCACGCGATTGGACCGCGGCGGCGTTCGATCAACGCACAACGCGCCTTGCCCGCGTGCTCCGAGAACGCTACGCGGTCGATCGCAATGTACTCGTCGGCGTGTGTGCGGAGCGCTCGAGTGAGATGATGGCGTCGCTGGTGGCGGTGCTCAAGGCGGGTGGGGCCTACGTGCCGCTCGATCCGAGCCTTCCGTCTGATCGCCTCGAGTACCAGCTGCTCGACAGCGGCGTTTCGGTGGTGCTGGCGCAGCGTGGAAGCGATGCCGTCGCCGCCCGGTTGGAGGCGATCGGCGCCACCGCCGGTACAGCGATGCCTCATATCGTGTGGGTGACGCCCACGGGAGACGAGTTCGAGGCGATCGAACGCGACGCGTCCGATGAACCGCTCCCGCTGCTGGTGGGTGCGGACGATCTCGCGTACATGATCTACACCTCCGGCTCGACGGGTCGGCCGAAGGGCGCGCTCAACACACAGGGCGGCGTGGCGAATCGCTTGCATTGGATGCACGCCACGTATCCGATCGACACACGCGACCGTATCCTGCAGAAGACGCCGTACAGCTTCGACGTGTCCGTGTGGGAACTGTTCTGGCCGTTCTTTACGGGTGCGCGGCTGGTGATGGCGGAGCCCGGCAGCCACGGTGACAGCGCGTATCTCGCGCGCACCATGCGCGCCGAGGAGATCACCACCGTGCATTTTGTCCCGTCGATGTTGCACGTGTTCGTGCAGGATCCGCTGGCGACAACGGTGGCGGCGTCAGCGGGGGGCGCGTTGCGGCAACTCTTCGCCAGCGGCGAGGCGCTGACGTCGGCGATCGTGGCGCGCGCACAGCAGGTGCTCGCCAACGTGGCGCTCCACAATCTGTACGGGCCGACGGAAGCGGCCGTCGACGTGTCGGCGTGGACCTGCCAGCCAGGGACGGGTCGCAGTGTGATTCCGATCGGACGACCGATCGCGAATACGCAGCTGCATGTGCTCGACGTGCATGGTCGACCGGTGCCACCCGGCGTGACTGGGCTGTTGTGGATCGGTGGCGTGCAGGTCGGAGCGGGATATCATGGCCGGCCGGAGCTGACGAGCGAGCGATTCCAGTCGGATCCGCACACGCCCGGCGGCCGGCGCTATCGCACCGGTGATTTGGCGCGCTGGCGCATGGACGGTGCGCTCGAGTATCTCGGTCGAGAAGACCATCAGGTGAAGATCCACGGCCATCGCATCGAACTCGGTGAAATCGAAGCGGTGCTCTCGTCGGTGCCGGGCATCGGTGCCGCGCTCGTGGTCGTGACGCAGGGCGCGGCGGGTCAATTGCAGCTTGTCGCGCATATCGAGCCGGCTCCTGACGCCATACCCGACAGCGCTCTCGTCCACTCGGCGTTGGCTGCGTGCGAGCGACTGTTGCCGTCGTATATGGTTCCACGCGCGGTGCAGTGCTGGCGTCCGCTGCCGCGATTGCCAAACGGAAAGATGGACCGGTCCGCGGTACACAGCGTGCCGGTCGGGATCCTTCCACGGAACGGAGCGCTGTCCGCGGCGAGCGTGGCGCCGGCCGCTCCGGCATCGGCCACGTCACGCGACGCACCGGCCGCATCGACGAGCCAAAAGAGTGCGCTCGACGATGCCCCGCGCGATACCACGGAGCGTCAGCTGCAGCAGCTGTGGAGCGAGGTGCTGCAGGTCGCGCTGGTCGGACGCCATGACACCTTCTTTGAGTTGGGGGGTGATTCGTTGCATGCCGTTCGGCTCGCGAGCCGGATCGAGGCGACGTTCGGCGTGTCGGTTCCACTCGCCGCGTTCTTCGATCATGCCACGATCGCGCAGCTGGCGTCGATGATCCGGTCGGGCGGTGTGGAAGCGGCGTGGAAGCCGCTGGTCGCGATGTCGGGGGGTGGGAAAGGCGCTCCGTTATTCCTCTTCCCTGGTGCTGGCGGAAACGTGATGGCCTTCGAGCCACTGGTCCGCCGGCTCGCCGGTACGCGGCCGATCTATGGGTTGCAAGCCGTCGGACTCGATGGGCATACCGCCCCACTCACGGATGTCCGCGAGATGGCGCGCGTCGTCGTGCCCGCGATTGAAGAGGCCGCCGGCGCATCCCCCGTACTGCTCGTCGGGCATTCGTTCGGTGGTCCACTCGCGTTCGAAGTTGCCCAACAGCTACGCGCTCGCGGAACGCCCGTCGCATGGCTCGGCATTTTCGACACGCCGGCGCCGATCTTCGACGCGGAGCCGATCACGGCGCAGTGGACGGAGGCGGACTGGATTCGACGCATCGCAAGCGACATCGAAATCATGACTGGGATCACGCTGGGTGTCGACGACGCGCTACGCACGACGCCCTTGGCCGATGTGGACGCTGATGTGGCGTTCAACGTGCTCGCCGACCGGCTCACCGCAGCCGGGTGGTGGCCCATCGACGCCCCGCGTCGTGCGTTGGCGGGATATCTGGCGGTGTATCGCGCCAACCTGACGACGCAGTACCGTGCCGTGCGTGCCGAGTATCCCGTGCCCATCACGCTCTTTACCGCGCAGGAACAGGACCGCACCACCACCGTTGCGGCCGTCCTGGATGTGCAGGCAGAGCAGGGATGGGGATGGCAGCGCGTGATGCCGGAGGTCGCGACGGTCCCGGTTCCCGGTGACCATCTGACGATGCTCATCGAACCGCAGGTCGCCGTGCTGGCCGCGGCGCTGCACACCGCGGTAACCGCTATAGAATACTGACCCGGGCCGCGTGCTCCCGCAACGACTGCATCACCGCGCTGATGTCCGCATCCGCGCGAGCGGTGCCAGCGAAACGGTTGTCCCACGCGTCGTAGCCAAGTTGCCATACGTGCCGCGCCAACACGAAGATTGGCATCGCGTCGTGCTCCTCGGGCGTCAGCGGACGCACCGACTCGTATCCGGCGAGGAGTGACGGCCACCACGCCTCCAGCTGACCGGCGCGTTCCGCCATCCAATGAAACGCGGCGAGATCGTACGCGAGCCAGCCATGACCGCACTCGTCGAAATCGAAGAGCGTTACGACACCGTCGGTATCGCCATGCGCGTTCCCGCCGTGCAGATCACCGTGACACACGCCTCGTGGATACGCGGCGCCAAGGAATCCCCCGAGTCTCGCCCTCAGCGCCTCCACCAGGGCGCGCAAGATGCGCAGATCCTCCGCACGGTGTGCGAGGTGCGGTGCGAGCCATTGCATGGGCCGGTCGAGGAGTTCGTGCTCAGTGAGCGTCCGCGCGTCCGGGGCCGGGAAGTTTGCCAGCGCCTGATGAAAACGCGCGATGGCGCGTCCATAGGCACGCACGTGGTCCACTGTCGCCTCCTCACCCCAGACCGCCACACCGGGAGCGCCGGTGAACAACACGGCATCCCGCGGCCCCTCCGGCGCACCCACGGTCGTCAGCCACGCTCCATCGAGCCGGACAACCGGTACAGCGACGTCGCTGCCGTGCATCGCGGCGTGGAGGAGCACGGTGGTTTCATACCGCACCTCTTCGCGGGAGCGGAGGCCGGACCGATAGATCCTGAAAAACCAGGGCGTATCACCGTGCTGAATACGATAGCTGTCGTGGGTGCCGCGATAATGCAGGGTGCACGAGCCGCTCAGCCCATACGCCTCCCGCACGAGAACGGCGACCGACTCGGCCGCCACGGTCGAATTCACAATCGAGAGCGCCGGTCGCATGGTAGGGGTCGTGAGGGAAAGCGAACTCGACAATATGTGCCCATATTAAACCTACCAAACTCATGCAGAATGTACCTCAGTCCACCGGCCTCTCTCATGCGTCATATTCGTACGACTGTCCTCCTCCTCAGTGTCGCGATGGGTGCCGGACGGGTGCAGGCGCAGTCCCGCCCGCCCGTTTCCTCCGCGGCCGCCGTGCCGTCGCTCGTGGTGTTCGTCACCATCGACCAGATGCGCGCCGAGTACCTCGATCGCTTCGCGGCACAGTTCACGGGCGGGCTAAAGCGGCTGAAAACAGAAGGGGCGGTCTTTACGACTGCCATGCATGATCACGCCATCACCGAAACGGCGCCGGGTCATGCGACGGTGATGTCAGGGCGGTTTCCAGTGCACACCAGAATCACGCATAACACGTCTGGCGTCAACACGTCGGACGCCCCCCTCATTGCGGGCGCGAAAGGCGACGGCGCCTCGCCGCTCCGATTCAAAGGCACCACGGTCACCGACTGGATGCGTGCACGGAATCCGTCCATGCGGTTCCTGTCCGTGTCGCGCAAGGACCGCGGCGCCATCCTGCCGATCGGACGGACGAAAGGGGACGTGTATTGGTGGGCACCAGGCATGTTTACCACGAGCACGTACTATCGTGACACGCTGCCGTCCTGGGTACAGGCATTCAACGCAGATAGCGGATGGATGAGCCTTGCTGGCAAGTCGTGGGATCTGCTCCTGCCGGCGAGCGACTATGCCGAACCCGATTCGGTACCGGCGGAAGCCGAGGGCGGACAGTTCATGTTCCCGTATCGCGCACCAAGCAACGTGGACGCCCTGTCAAAGATCTTCTTTGTCACGCCGATGATGGATTCCCTGACGTTGGCATTGGCACTGCGCGGCGTCACTGCGAAGGAGCTTGGTGCCGACCGGCAGCGGACTGACCTCCTGGCCGTGTCGTTGGCTGCTACGGATGCCATCGGCCATGCGTACGGTCCTGATTCACGCGAAATTCACGATCAGATCGTGCGGCTCGACCGAAGCCTTGGCGCGTTCTTTGATTCGTTGTTCGTGCTGCGCGATCCTCGTCAGATCACCATCGTGCTCACGGCCGATCACGGTATGTCGCCGCTGCCCGAAGTGCATTCCGGGCGCTTCAAGAACGCGGACGCCAAGCGTGTCGATGCCAGTGCGATTCTTGCTGTGCTCGACACGGCGCTGCGGGCGAAGGGCGTCCCCGCCAGTGCTTGGGGATGGGATAATGGCGTTTGGTTCGTGCCTGACCGCGCCGCCTTCGCGAAGGCGCGGGTGTCCGTAGATTCCGTGGCGCGTGTGCTCTCGACCGCGTTGCGTGCGCTGCCGGGCGTAAGTCGGAGTGACCTGTTCACGGCGCTCGCCAAGCGCGACACCACGACCGATCATATCGCGCGTCGTTGGCTGCACATGTTTACGCCGGGTGAAGAAGCGATTCTCGCAACCACGCTGACGCAGTTCAGCCTCTGGTGGACCACGCCGAACGCGGCCCACGGCATGCCGTACGATGATGACGCGCATGTGCCGTTGATTTTCTGGGGCGCGAAGGTTCGCCCGGGCCTGTATACGCAGCCGGTGCGCACGGTCGATATCGCGCCAACCATTGCTCGCGTGGTGGGTGTCCAGCCTACGGAGCGGCTCGACGGCAAGCCTTTGATGCAGGCGCTGGTCGGCACCACGGCGCCCAAGCGCCGCTGAGCTCGAGCCGTATCCCGCATGACCACGAGGGCAGCGCGAACCGCGCTGCCCTCGTGGTCATTACGCAAGGATGAACTCACGTTTCGCAAACAAGTGCTCGGCGTGGATACCGCGCGCCGCGCACTCCCCGAGAAAGATCCCGACTTGCTGCATGGAAATAGATGCCTCGTCGAGTTCATTGTCCAAAAGATGACTGAGCCACGGCTCCTGTCCCATCGCATACGTGTAGGCGCCCGTCACGCCGAAGGTCTCCGCCAGTGACATCGCCTCATGCGCGTATGAGCCGCGCGCGCGTCGTGACTGGTCTTGTTCTCGCGTGAGCGGCTTCGTGAAGAGGGGCCCGTAAATCCACGAGGCCGGAGCGCCTTCGCATTCCATGCCCGTGAAGAGCAGATCCGCGCTGCCGACATGCTGCCGGACGTTGCGCGCAATCTGTGGATCGATGTTGGAGGAGTCCGCGATGCACAGCACGGACCCGCCCTGCATATCCACCTTGTAGCCGCTCTTGCTCTGCACCAGCAGATCATGATGCTCACCGAGGAACGGCATGCAATGAATCCGTCCGCCCGGAAAGGCAATTTCATCCATATCCCGGACTTCGATGAGATTGTCGAAGCCGGTGTGCTTGAGCGCAAGATACAGCGAGGGGTCTTGCGGCAGTCCGTCCGCATTCCGCGGTACGACAATGTGTCCGATCATATGGCGCAGCTGCAGGAGCGTCTCGAAATGCACGTGATCGTGATGACTGTGCGACAGCAGCACGTAGTCGATCTTCTCCGGAAGATCCGCCATGGTGAAGCGCTCGAGCGTGGACGGATACTGATAGCTGAGGATGGGGTCCGTGAGCACGCTGACACCATTCGATTCCATGAGCATGGAGGCGTGACCGAAATACCGGACGCGCATGCCGGGTCCCTCGTACGTCGGTGCGGCGGCCGGCGGCGTTTCCGTGAAGAACTGTCGCAGGCTCTCCGTGTCTGGCACCACATCACGGAACTCGGCGGCGATCTCCTCGAAGGGACGCGGCTCGCGCTTCATCCTGAACAGCGAGTCCAATCGCCCGTCGCGGAAACGCACATCGAGCACGACGCTTCCTTCATCCGGAAGACGCGGCGTGCTCAACATGAACGGACGCGAGCGATCTTCGGTGGTCAGCGAGAGCGAGACCCGTTGCAGGTGCTCCGCGTAGTACTTGCTCCGGTACAGCAGCGATTCGAGTACACGAAACGACGGGGCGTGATTCATGTCGTACACGAGCTCGACGAATCCTTGCAGCGGTTCCGGCACGAGCGCATAGAGCGCTTCCATCGGTTGGCCCTTCGCCTTCTCCTGTAGCATCTTCCCCAGCTCGGTCAGCGCCTTCGCCAGCACCAGGAGATCGCCGCCGGCGCTCTGTGTGTGCTCGATGAGTTGCTTGATTTCCGGGACATGCTTCGCTTCGAGATCAATGAAGGCGCCGCCCTTCATCGCCGGGTTCTTCAGGGCGGCGGCATGCATCGCGGGGGCGTTGACGAACGACGTCATCGACTTCAGGTGACGATCGCGCGTGTTAAAGGCCGCCGTCACGGGCGGAATGAGCAGATTCCAGGCAAACCAGCTATTGAACAGCGGATCGACTTGAACGTTCGGTCGGAGATAGACGCTCATGGGAGAGAACCGGTGGTTTAGGAAGGAAAGTGCAAGGTGGCGAGTGTCTGCTGGAGCATGGCTTCCGCCTCATCATCGCTGAGTGCGTCGAGAAAGTCGGTCGAGTCTGGGCGCGTGGGCGGCGCCTGTGCCGGCCGTGCAGCGGGCACGTCGGGCGTGCTGGTCATCAGTGCATCATGGACACACTGTGTGAGCGCATCGATCGTCGGATACTGAAACACGAGTGTGACCGGAAGCGACGTGCCCAAGAGCTGCTCGAGGTGTGTGCGGAG
>CAMBRJ010000014.1 GCA_945870175.1 Gemmatimonas phototrophica | reverse complement strand
ATCGCCAGTGTGCAAGCGGCCCGACTGGCCGCCCGACTGGTCGCCCCTAACGGACGACTCACGTTGGTGCACGTGCGCCCGCGGTTCGAGCATCCGTCGGTCGATTGGCAGGCGTGGGATGCCGACTATGGACGCAGCCTGCCGCCGTCGTTCGATCAGGTGCGCGCGCGGCTCGATCCGCCCGAAGGGGTGATTGTGGAGACGGTGACCGTGCGCGGCGATCCCGCGGCCTCTCTCTTGTCGTTCGCGCAGCAGGCGCAGTGTGACCTCATCGCGGTGGGCACGCAACGCCATAGCTTCCTGGAGCGGCTCGTGGTGGGCTCCGTCGCCACGCGGGTGCTACGGACGGCGCGGTGCGGCGTGCTTGCCGTGCCGTCGGCCTGACGCGACGCTCGGCGTTAGAACACCCGCACGGTGAAGTAACGCTTCGGATTCTTCTTCACATCGGCGATAAGTACTCGCAGTTCACGCACCAGTGAATCACTCTGCTGATACAGTGCTGGGTCGTTCACCATCAGCCCAAGTGTTCCGCGGCCGGCGTTCACCTTCGCGAACACCGAGTCGGCCTTGGACACGGCGCTCGCCAGCCGACCCTCCGTGCGATCGAGGCCGGCCGCCACCTCGCGCAGGCGAGTCGTGGCCGCCAGCAGCTCCCTCGCCGCCGCCTGTGAGTTGTTGACGATCGTTTGCAGTTCGCCACGACTCGTCGCCGAGTCGACGCGTGATGAAAACGCGCTCAGGTTCGCCGCCGCCGCGTTGATGCTCTTGAGCCCAAGCTGCACGTCGCTGCTGATCTGGTCGAGGTTCTTCGACTGCAGCGCCACCGTGTTCGCCAACTGCGCGGAGAGCCGCGAGAAGTTGCGGAGCGATTCACGGAGTTCGCGCGCGGCCTGATCGTCGAATGCGACCTGTACCCGGTCGGCGACTTGTGCGACATCACCGGCGATACGGCCGGCCACGGTCGTGAGTTGGGCAATATCGGGAAGCACCGCTCCCGCCAGCGTGTCGCCGGCGGTGCGCGACTCGCTGATTGCCGCACGCAGCTCGCGGTCGGCCGGCAACCCGGTCGCGTCGGTGATGGTGGCCTGCCATTCGCCGAACAGGCTGGACGCGGCGAGCAGCACGACCGGATCGGACGGCAGCGTGACGCCGCGATCGATGCCAAGCGTGAGCACCACCCATCCGCGCTCGCCGAGGGCGATCGCTTCGATCTGTCCGGAACGCACGCCGCGAATCACCACCGGGTTGCCGAGCGCCACGCCACCCACGTCGCGCGTGCGCACCACGAGATGACGGGTCTTGCCGCGGAGATCCGCCTGCTTGAGCCAGAGGACGGCGGTGATGACCACGATCGTCACCACGAGTACGGTGGCGCCGACCACGAAGTCGCTGGCCCGTCGGGAAGTGGTCATAAAGCGAATGGGGGAATGGACACGTTCGTATGCGCTACCGAATGGTACGGCCCGAGAGCCAGACCAGCGCCCAGAAGGCATCGAGCACGAGAATCATGACGGCCGAGATGACTACGGCACGCGTGGCGCCGCGTCCGACACCCTGCGCGCCGCCTTGCGTGTTCAAACCGGCACGGCATCCGATCAGCGCCACCGCCGCCCCGAAGCTGGCCGACTTCACCAGGCCATAGCGGACGTCGAAGTCGGTGAAGAAAATGCGTGCGCCCTTCAGAAATTGCGGCGTGGTGATGTCGAGCAACAGCAGCGACGCCACCCAGCCCGACAGCAGTCCGACCAGCATGGCCACGGCCACCACGACGGGAAACATCAGCGTTGAAGCCAGGACCCGCGGCACTACGAGATGGCTCATCGGATCGAAGGTGAGCGTCTCGAGTGCATCGATTTGTTCAGTCACCCGCATCGTGCCCAGCTCGGCGGCGATATTCGCGCCAACGCGCCCCGCCAGGGCGAGGCCGGTGAGTACCGGGGCGAGTTCGAGGGTGATCGTTTTCTGGACCAACGTGCCCACGAAATACGGCGGCACGAGATCGCCAACGGAATAGCTGGCGAGGAGCGCCAGCACGATGCCGGTAAACAACGCAATGAAGATGCCGATCGGCAGTGACTCCACGCCGAGGACCCGGGCGTGCATGCTGAACTCGGGGATCCAATCCTTCGTGTCGCGCATCGCACGAAACGTCGCCACAACGAATCGTGTGCCGGCGCCGATCTGATCGAAGAACGATCGGGTGGCCCGGCCGACGGCGCTGACGCGCTGATGGAGCGACCTCACGGCCACCCGATCCAGATGCCGACGCCTGACGCGGCGGCCAGGGCGATCAGACCGGTGGCGGCACGCGCACGGAAGCGGGGTCCACCAATGGTGACGACAAGCACGAGCTTCAGTATGGTGTTGGAGAGCACGCCGATGCCGATGGCGGCGGCGGCCACGCGCACGTGCGCCGGGTCGGCGCCGTACCGCGTCATCGACACTGCGAGGGCATCCACGTCGGTGAGACCGAGCAGCGTGGCCGAGAGGAGGACGCCAGTCGAGCCGACGGCCTGCTGCACCCAGGCGATTGCGACGAGGACGATTTGAAAGGCCACCGCCATCTGCAGCGACGACGCGAGCGCGAGTGGATTCTTTCCGGACGTCGAGGTGTGGAGTGCCTGTGGTGCTGCGGTCGCTTCACTGGTGTCGCTCGGCGTGTCGGGCGTGGGCGGCACACGGGTCTCGCGCGTCTTCCACATTACGAAGCCGATGAGTGACACACCGACCAGAAATGGCAGTACCAGCACTGGCAGCGCCGCCACTGCCACGGCTGGTCGCAGCACCGACGACATCACGAGCAGGCGCGGGACCAGCATGGTACACGCGGCGACCACGCCAAGTGCGAGTGGAATCGCCATGTCCGGATCCGTTCGGCTGCGACGGCTGAACGTAAGCGACACCGCGGTGGAGGACACCAGCCCGCCCAGTAAGCCCGTCACGCCAAGTCCGCGCGTTTCACCGATGACGCGCCGTGCGATGTACCCGGCAAAGTTCAGCCCCGAAAAGAGCAGGACCACGATCCAGAGCTGTCGCGGCTGAAAGGCGCCAAAGGGCCCGTACGCGCCAGCCGGCAGCAGCGGCAGCACGACGAGCGCAAGGACGGCGAACTGGAGCGCGGCCCGCAGTTCGTGCGCGGCCATCTTTTCCAGCGCATTCTGAAAGGTCGACTTCTCCGCCAAGAGCAGCACGCAGACCACGGCGGCGGCACTGGCGAGTGTGCGATGCCCGAGGGCGGAGGCGGCCCCGATGGCTACGACGAGGATAGCGGCGACTTCGGTGGTGCCGTCGGTGGTGGTGCCGGGGCGGCGCAGCGTCGCGGTGTATGCCGCGATGGGCAAGAGCATCCCTGCGCCCACGATGACGGCGGCCAGCGCTGGCTGCCCACTCCGGAAGAACCAGCCGCCGAACCCACCGATCACCCCGAGGAGCGTGAACGTGCGGATCCCGGCGAAGCGGCCGTCGGGGCCGGTCGTGTGCCCCGACCATTCCCGCTCGACGCCCACCGCCAGTCCGACCAGAGCCGAAACCAGCAGGTCGAGAGCAAGAGGAAGATCAAGCATTGGAGGCAATGGTAGCACCGATCGCGGTAAGCGGGAGGGGAGAATCCCCGACTTCGCGCGATCGGGATTGACGACGGAGGTCCTCGGTGCTATCCATTCATCCGGATGCACGGATATAACAAACCATGACCTCGCCACGCCTTGCCATTCACGACCATATGGTCGAGCTCGCCGACGCCACCCGGTGTCGGCTGCTTTCGGCATTAGAGCGACAGGAGCTCACCGTCGGCGAACTGGCCACCGCGCTGCAGCTGCCGCAGAGCACGGTCAGCCGGCACCTGAAGATTCTGGCTGACGAAGACTGGATCGCCTCGCGGGCCGAAGGGGCGAGTCGTTGGTATCGCCGGAATCCGCAGCTCGACGCCGACATGCGCGCGTTGTGGGAGATCGTGCGATCGGCCCTGGGGAGCACGCCCGCGTCGTTGCAGGACGCGGCGCGCATCGACGCCGTCATCGCGGCCCGTCGCGCCGGCACGCAGGCGTTCTTCGCGACCGCCAGCGCCGAATGGGATGCGTTGCGCAACGACATGTTTGGCGCGCGTGCCGACCTCAGCGCCGCGCTGGCGCTGCTGGATGAGACGTTGGTGGTAGGCGATCTCGGCTGTGGCACCGGCGCGCTGGCCGCCGCACTCGCGCCGCACGTGGCGCATGTGCACGCAATCGACGCGTCGCCGGCCATGTTGTCGGCGGCGTCGTCGCGCCTGGCGGCCTGCGGTAACGTAACGTTGTCCGAGGGCACGCTGGAAGCGCTGCCGTTGGGCGATGCGTCGCTCGATGCGGCCGTCCTCATGCTGGTGTTGCACCATGTGGCCGATCCGCGGCGCGCGTTGCGCGATGTGCGGCGTGTGTTGCGCCCCAACGGGCGCCTGCTGATCGCTGACATGCGCCCGCACGCCCAGGAACGCTATCGCGAGCAGATGGGTCACGTCTGGCTTGGCTTCGATCAGCTCGAACTCACGGCGTGGCTGCATGACGCCGGCTTTACTGCAGTCCGCTATGTCCCGTTACCGGTGGATCCCGATGCCACCGGCCCTGCATTGTTCTCCGCCACGGCGCGCTGCGCCGTGGGTTCCCGTTCCGACTCTTCCCCCAGGACGCATCCGTAAATGTCTACCGTCGTCGTCACTGAAAAGGGCGCCGCGCCTTTGGCGTCGCTCGCTCGTCCCACGTTCGCCGTGCGTGATCTCGCGCTCGCCGAGTGGGGCCGCAAGGAAATCCGTCTCGCCGAATTCGAGATGCCGGGCCTCATGGCACTGCGCGCCGAGTTTGCCGGCAAGCATCCGCTCAAGGGCGCGAAGATCATGGGCTCGTTGCACATGACGGTGCAGACGGCCGTGCTCATCGAAACGCTGGTCGAACTCGGCGCCGACGTGCGTTGGGTGTCGTGCAACATCTTCAGCACGCAGGATCACGCCGCGGCCGCCGTGGCGGTCGGTCCGCACGGCACGGTGGAGTCGCCGAATGGCACGCCGGTGTTCGCGTGGAAGGGTGAGACGCTCGAGGAGTACTGGTGGTGCACCGAGCAGGCGCTGATGTGGAGCGACGGCACGGGCCCGAACCTGCTGCTCGATGATGGTGGCGACGCCACGCTGCTCGTGCACAAGGGCACCGAGTACGAGAAGAGCGGCGTGATCCCGGGCTTCGACAGCGACAACGAGCCGGAAGAGTGGGGCGTGATTCTCGACCTGCTGCGTGCCGAGCAGGCGAAGAACCCGGGCCGTTGGACGAAGGTGCTGGCCGGCATCCGTGGCGTGAGCGAAGAGACGACGACGGGCGTCCATCGCTTGTACGAGATGGAGCGCGCCGGCACGCTGGCCTTCCCGGCCATCAACGTGAACGATGCCGTGACCAAGTCGAAGTTCGACAACCTGTACGGCTGCCGCCACAGCATCGTGGACGGACTCAATCGCGCCACCGACGTCATGCTGGCGGGCAAGATCGCGGTCGTGATGGGCTACGGTGACGTGGGCAAGGGCTGTGCACAGGCGCTCAAGGGACAGGGCGCGCGCGTGATCATCACCGAGATCGATCCGATCTGCGCGTTGCAGGCGGCGCTCGAAGGGTATCAGGTGACGACGCTCGAAGACGTCGTGGACACGGCCGACATCTTCATCTCGGCCACGGGCAACAAGAACGTCATCACCGTCGAGCACATGAGTCGCATGAAGGACAAGGCGATCGTGGCGAACATCGGCCACTTCGACAACGAGATCGACATGGCCGGTCTCAAGAAAGTGGAAGGGATGAAGCGCATCAACATCAAACCGCAGTACGACGAGTTCGTGCTGCCGAACGGTCGCTCGATTCTGATCCTGGCCGAAGGCCGCTTGATGAACCTTGGCTGCGCGACGGGTCACCCGAGCTTCGTGATGTCGGCGAGCTTCACCAACCAGGTGCTGGCACAGCTCGAACTGCACGCCAACGCCGAGAAGTACGGGAAGACCGTATTCGTGCTGCCGAAGCATCTCGACGAAAAGGTGGCGCGTTTGCACCTCGACAAGCTCGGCGTGAAGCTGACGACGCTGAACACGGAGCAGGCGGCGTACCTCGGCGTGAATCCGATGGGTCCGTTCAAGTCGGATCATTACCGCTACTAGGACCGCGGTGGGCACCGTGTGAACGGCACGGGAAGCTATTGGGTGCGAACGTGTGTGAGTCGGGCGGAAGCGGCGTTGCCTCTTGTGAGGTGGCGCCGTTTGCGTCGAGGTCACCGGATGTTCCGCAGGGGGCGTCGATGCTAGCTTTCGAGATGCCTCGTTTAACAGCTTGTCGTGCGGCTGGCTTCGCGTTAGCGCTGTTCTTGGCGGCGATGCGTGGGCCACTTGGCGCGCAGCAGGCGCCCGCCGCGTCGTCACCGACGGTTCAGGCCGTCTTGATCGCGCCGGGTGACACCACGTTGCGCGGTAGCCGCATCGCGGCGGATTCGGTGCAGTATTCGCTTGTTGCCTATCGCGGGGCGCAGCAGCAGACGATTGGAACGGCGATCGATGTGGTGAGGCTCGAGATGCGCGGCGACGTGCCGGTGATTCATCGCGTGCTCACGGTGTCGCCGGGACGCGCGCCGCTGATCGACTCCACCGTGACGGACGCGCGCACGTTGGCGCCGCGTCGTCATCGCAACGTGTCGCCGTCGCGGCTGATCTCGCTGGAGTTCAACGGCAAGCGCGTGAAGGGATCGATCGGTCCGATCGATGTGCCGTCACTGCCGATCGATACCACGCTGGCGATTGCGCCGTTCGATTCGGGGAACTGGGATCTGATCGTGCGCTCGTTGCCGCTCGAGAAAGGCTATGCAGCGCGCTTTCGTGTGTATGACACGGATAGCGGACTGCGCGAGTATCGCATCGACGTCACCGGCAGCGCCACCGTGCTCGGTGAAGAGGCGCACGTGGTGATCTTCACGTTGGCGCCGAAGCGCGAATCGGTGGTGTGGATCGGCAAGGAGTCGCGACGATTGCTGCAGGTGGAGACGATGATCGACGCGAATACGATGCTGCGACAGGAGCGACAGGAGCGCGATGCCGCGTTGATCACGCGACGGTGAAACAGCTACACGTGCGCGCGGCGCGCGCGGGCGAGATCGTCGGGTAGGTGCGCGGCCGAGGTCGAGGTGGCATCGGCGTGTACGGTCGCACCGGACAGTCGGCGGTCATAAAACGCCCGCCCGCCCGCGATCACCACCAGGGACGGGTTCATCGAGGCCCGGCGCACCGCGTCGATGATGTGCGTCATCTGATCCGCGCGATGCTCGCGGGTGAACGCCGGGCTGAGTGACAGATCGATGGCGTCGAACCAATCGGTCGCGACAATCTGCTTGAGTGCCTGCTCGGTGGAGGGAAAGCGGATGCGGGTTTCGTGTCCGGCCTGCCAGAGCGCCTCGGCGTCGAGTGACGCGCCGAGCATGTGAATCTCACCGGGCAGTGGAGCGACGAGCACGACCAGCGGATGGGCGTGTTGCTGTTGCACGTTGTCGACGGCGATCTCCCGCAGGAAGGTCTGCAAGCGACAGAGTCCGAGCGTCACTTCGTACTCACCGCAATCGTCATCGGCCCACAGATCGCCGAGCCGTCGCGCCGCGGGCTCGATCAGCAACTCGGTCACGGCGGACATCGACTGGAAGTCGGCATAGGCCGCATGGAGGAGCACGCGGGCGTCATTCGGCTCGGCGGCGATGGCAAGCGCCGCGAGTCGCTCCGCGGCCACGTTGGTCGCAGCCGCATTCTCGGCATGGACCCCACCCAGCACCGCGTCAGCCGGGCCAGTGGAGAGCCTGAGATGCCACTTCCCAAACAACCGCGTGGGCGCCGAGTGCACGGAGAGGGCTTCGATATCCGCGTGTCGTTGGTCGCGACTGATGGACGACCACACGCGCGCGATGCTGGCGGGCGGTCCCTCGAGCCATTGGAAAAAGCGATCGTCGTTGTAAACCATGAGGCCCGTGATCCCTTCGCGGCTATTCCGGATGGCGGCGGCGTGCTGCAGATCGCCGAGTTGCGTTTCGGAGAGCGGGGAGGTCGCACGACTCCGGTAGGTCAGCGTCATCAGCGGACGCTGAGGGGAGGGGTTGTTTCCGCGCTCGGCATTCCCAAAGCCCGACATTGTGTTCCAGACCATACCGCGCTGCTCCGTTGCCACGAAGGAGGGCCGGCGGGAGTGTGCAGGAGGGAGGCACACTCAATCGCAAACGCACGGCGCTTCAGATCGTGGAAGTATTTGAAGCAGAGCCGGCGGTGTCAAGCGAATGAATAGGGTTCAGGCCGTTGTAATGTGGGTTCGGACCGTCAGTCCAATCGCGCGATCCAAACGTCAACGACTGGAACCATTGTGGGCGTTCCGCTGTCGGCGTAGGATCGGGCGATTCGCGTGATCGCCTCGCTCCTCAGGACCTCCCCATGAAGATTCGGTTCGCCGTGCCGCGGTTCGCCGCCCTGCTCCTGTCCACCGGCTTCGCCCTTCCGTCGATGGCGCAAGGCAAGCCGACGCTCACGCCGCAGGACTATGGCCGCTGGGAGTCGCTGACCGCCGCGCGCCTCGCGCCGAACGGCCGCTGGCTGGCGTACGGCGTGAACCGGGTGAACGAGGAGAACGAGCTGCGCCTGCGTGGCGGCCTGCGCGACACCACGCTCGCCATTCCCTACGGTGTGCAGCCGCAGTTCGCGTCGACGTCGCAGTGGGTGGCGTATCTGGTCGGTGTGGCGCCGAAGGAGCGCGACCGTCTCCTAAAGGACAAGAAGCCGGTGCGTACGGCGTTTGGTGCGCGCAACCTCGCGACCGGTGATTCGATCAGCATAGCCGACGCCAGTGGATTTGCGTTCAGTGCCGACGGGCAGTTCCTGTCGGTCACCAAGTCTCCGGCTGAAGGGAAGAAGAGCGCGGACGTGATGGTGTTGTCGCTGACCACCGGCACACGGCTCGTGCTCAACAACGTGACCGAGCAGGCGTGGTCGGGCAGCGGCGCCAAACTGGCGTTCGCGATCACGGTGGACGGCGGCGCCAACGGTAGCGCGGGCAATGCACTGCAGCTTTACGACGGCCGCCTCGGTGCCGTTCAGGTGCTCGACGCGTCGGCGTCGGTGTATCGCGGCATCGCGTGGCGCGCGAACAGCAGTGATCTGGCCGCCCTGCGTTCGGTCGCGGCCAAGGAGTTTGCCGACACGGCGCACACGATTCTGGCGTGGCGCGATGCTGGCGGGACCGGCGCATCGGCGCCGCGGACGCTTGATGCCACGATCGCGCCATCGGTGCCGGCGGGATTCCGTATCGCCGACTATCGTCGGCCGTCGTGGTCGAAGGACGGTCGCACGCTCTACGTGGGACTACGCCAGCGTGAGCCGGTGGCCCAGTTGCCGAAGAAGAGCGACGAAAAAGTGTCGGACGTCGAGATCTGGCATCCTAAAGACGTGCATGTGATTCCCGAGCAGCGTTCGAGTGAGCAGCGCGACCTGCGAAGCACCCTGCTCGCGAGCTGGTCACTCGAGGCGTCGCGTGTGAACGCGTTGAGCACGAACGTGGCCGAGCAAGCCACCGTGCTGGATGGTGATCGCTTTGCGACGGAGACCGACCGCACGCCGTATCCGTTCGGGCAGATGTTTGGCCGCCGCGACCTGGATATCTACACGATCGATCTGGCGACGGGCGCGCGCACGAAGCTGCTCACGAAGATCCGCTATTCGTTTGGCGGTGATCCCACGGGTCGGCGCCATGCGTGGTTTGACGGGCGTGACTATTGGACGGTGGACATCGCCAGCGGCGCGCGCACCAATCTGACGGCGCGTCTGGCCGCGGGTCGCGTGGACTTCGTGGATCGCGAAGACGATCACCCCATGGATGTGTTGCCCCCGATCGGCACGCCGATGTGGTCGAAGGATGGCAACACGCTGCTCGTGAATGGCGCCTACGACGTGTGGGCGCTGGCCCTCGACGGCTCGGGTGGTCGCGCGCTCACCAACGGGGCACGCGAGGGCCTCGAACATCGTGTGGTCGTGTTCGCCGGATTCGGCGGCACGGCGGCCGAGCGGGCGGTGGACCTCTCGAAGCCGGTGTATCTGTCGCTGTACGGCAAGCGCAGCAAGAAGAGCGGTTACGCGCGGCTCGCCAACGGCACGGTGACGACGCTGACCATCGGCGATGCGCAGTACGCGGCGCTGGCGAAGGCCGATAGCAGCGACACGTACCTGTACACGCGTCAGCGCTTCGACGAATCGCCCAACGTGTATGTGGCGACGAGCGATCTCGCCGATGCCAAGGCGATGTCGAGCACGAACACGTTTCAGCGCGATGTCGCGTGGGGCAAGGCCGAGCTGATGAACTTCACCAGCAGCATCGGCAAGCCCTTGCAGGCGATTCTGTACTACCCGGCCAACTATGTGCCCGGCAAGCAGTATCCGATGATCGTGTACACGTACGAGTTGCTCACGCAGGGGCTGCATCGCTATATCGTGCCGCGCGAGAACGACTATTACAACGCGAACGTGTTCACGCAGCAGGGCTACTTCGTGCTCATGCCCGACATCGTGTTCCGTCCACGCGAGCCTGGCATTTCGGTACTGCACGCCGTCGAGCCAGCGGTGCGGAGCGTGCTGGCGCGCGGGCTGGTGGATCCGGCGCGGGTGGGGCACGCCGGCCATTCGCAGGGTGGCTACGAGGCGGCGTTCCTGGCCACGCACAGTTCCCTGTTCGCGACCGCCGTGATGGGCGCCGGCATTTCCGACATGGTGAGCTTCGCGGGACAGATGCACTGGAGCTCCGTGCCCGAGTTCGATCACTGGGAAACGGGGCAGTTCCGCATGCAGGTGGCGCCATGGGAAGACGTGGCCGCGATGACGCGCAACTCGCCGATCATGAAAATTCACGAGATGCGCGCCAAGTCGCTGCTGATCGAAATCGGTGGCGAAGATCCCACCGTGGACATGCGTCAGGGCGTGGAGCTCTACAACTACGCGCGTCGGGCCGGCAAGAACGCGGTGATGCTGTTGTACCCCGGTGAAGGGCACGGCCTGGGCAAGAAGGAAAATGCGGTGGACTACGAGCGTCGCATTCTCCAGTGGTTTGCCCACTACCTGAAGGGCGAACCGGCGGCGTCGTGGATCACCGACGGGCAGAGCTGGCTGGAGCGGAAAAAACTGCTCGACGCCAACAAGTGAGCAGGCGATGTCGATCCTGATCTCCCTCGCCCTGCTGATGTACCTCGCCTATCGCGGCATCTCGGTGCTGGTGTTGGCGCCGCTGCTGGCCATGCTGGCAGTGATCCTCGGTGGGGACACGCGATTGCTGGCGATGTACACGCAGGTATTCATGACAGGACTGGGCGGCTTCCTCGTGAAGTATTTCCCGCTCTTCCTGCTGGGGGCGATCTTCGGCCGATTGATGAGCGATTCGGGGGCGGCCGATACGATTGCGCGCGCGATCGTGGCCCGTATCGGGGCGCAGCACGCGATCATTGCCTTGGTGTTGTCGTGCGGGCTGCTCACCTATGGCGGCGTGTCGGTGTTCGTCGTGGCGTTCGCGGCATATCCGGTGGGCGTCGGACTGTTCCGCGAGGCCGGCATTCCCAAGCGGCTCATTCCCGGCGCGCTGGTGCTGGGGTCGGCCACCTTCACGATGACCGCGCTGCCCGGTACCCCGTCCATCCAGAACGCGATTCCGATGCCGTACTTCGGGACCGATCCGTTCGCAGCGCCGGGTCTTGGCGTGATCGCGGCGCTGATCATGTTCGCGGGCGGCGCGTGGTGGCTAACACATCGGGCCCGGGTCGCGCGGGCGGCCGGTGAGGGGTACGGCACGCATCCCACCGATATCGTGATGCCGCACATCGCGGGCGCGAACAACGGCCCATCCAAGAGCCCATCGCTCGTAACCGCGCTGGTGCCCGTGCTGCTCGTGATCGGTCTCAATCTGGTGTTCACGCGCTGGGTGATCCCACAAATGGACACGTCGTATCTGGCCGAGAAGACCTTCGGCGGCGTCACGGTGAACGACGTGCGCGGGGTCTGGTCGCTGATCGCCGCGATCTTCATCGCGATCGTGGTCACTATCGCGATGTATTGGTCGCGCTGGCGCGATCTCCGGCAGTCGATCAACGAAGGCACGATGGGATCGCTGCTGCCGATCTTCAATACTGCATCGGAGGTCGGCTACGGTTCCGTCATCGCGGCATTGGCGGCCTTCGCCGTGATCCGCGATGCGGTGATGAGTATCTCACCGGGGAATCCGTTGCTGTCGGAAGCGCTGGCCGTGAACATCATGGCGGGCATCACGGGTTCATCGAGCGGGGGGCTCAGCATTGCGCTCAACATGCTGGGCAAGAGCTACCTCGAGTTGGCCACGACGGCGGGCGTCAGTCCGCAACTGCTGCACCGGGTGGCGGCCATCGCATCGGGCGGACTGGATTCACTGCCACACAATGGGGCCATCATCACGCTGCTCGCGATCTGCCATCTCACGCATCGCGAGTCGTATCTCGATATTTTCGTGGTCTCCGTCGTGGTGCCCCTGCTGGCGTTGATCGCGCTCCTCGCCCTCGGCACCACGTTCGGGGCATTCTGAGCGGAGCAGGCGGTGATCCCGAGCGCCCTCGTGCCGAGCGCGCGAGGGAGCGGTGGACTAGACTTCAGGGACGATGACTGAATTCCAAGACGCCACTCGTGACGCCGTCGCGGCGATCACCATGCACAAGCTCGCCGTCGAGCGCACGGCCCGGTACGCCACCGCTGGCGCCGAGCCGGCCGACACTACCACGCTGTGGGTGGTGTTTCACGGCTATGGACAGCTGGCCAGCGAGTTCCTGACCACGTTCGCCCGGCAGGCGCCCAAAGCGACGCGCGTCGTGGCCCCCGAGGGGCTCTCCCGCTTCTACCTGGAGTTGCCGCGGGCTGATGGCAAGCATCTGGCGCGAACCGGTGCCACGTGGCTGACGCGCGACGATCGCGAGGACGATCTGCGCGACGCGCTCGGCATGCTGCACGCGGTGGTCGGCCAGGAGGTCGACGCGATTCTCGAAGCGCGTGGTGACGTGCCGGCGATCAAGGTGCTGGGTTTCTCGCAGGGCGTCGCGATGAGTATGCGGTGGGTGGCCGATGTGGCCGACCGTGGCGTGCCGGAAGAAGGGGCCGACGTGGCCACGCATGTGCTGTGGGCGGGTGGACTCGCGCACGATGTGCCGGACGACGCCATGCGCGCGGCGTGGAACGGTACCACGGTGCAGGTGGTGGTGGGCGACAAGGACAAGTTCGCCACCGATTCCTTCCGCCGAACCCTGCGCAAGCGCATCGACGCGATGGGCATCGAGGTGGAAGAGTTCACGTTCGGTGGCGGGCATCGCCTCGACGACGACGTGCTCCGCAAACTGCTGTAAGCTGCTGTCGCCGATCGTCAGCGGTCGAGAATCGCGAGCCAGGCTTCGATCGCCGCCGTGACGTGACCGGGCTGCTCGATGCTGCTGGAATGCCCGGCGTGCGGAACCCGCACGAGTTTCGATCCGCGAATGGCCGCGTGCATTCGCTCCGCCTTCAGCGGTACGGTCGCGACGTCTTCATCACCCACCATGATCATCGTGGGCGTCGTGATGTGACCGAGTTCCGGCATGATCGGCTCCCGCTCGATCACGCCATTCACCGCGCGCCAGATGTCGCGGCGGTTCCGCGCCAATCGCTCGCGCCACGCATTCCGCTCGACGGCGCGCGCGGGATCCGTGAGAAAGGTCGTGCCGAACATGATTGGCATGACCTTGTGTGCCACGACGCGCAATCCGAACCATCGCGCCACGCGATTGAGCGTGCGATACCTCGGCACGTTCTCCGATGGCTCCGCCTCGGCACTTGTTTCGAGCAGCACGCAGGAGCGTACGAGATCGGGGCGGCGCGCGGCGAGTCGCATGGCAACGAACCCGCCCATCGACAGTCCGACGATGTGCACCGGCGCCACGCCGAGCCGTTCGATGAGGGCGACGGCATCGGCGTAGCAGTCCTCGATGCTGATGGAGCGCACGTTCGGCACGTCGCTCTGTCCCTGACCCCGATGGTCCCACGCGATGCAGCGATACCGCGACCGCAGCGTGGCGACCTGCGCGTCGAACATGCGCGTGCTCCAGAGCAGGCCGTGTGAGAACAGCACTGGCGGTCCCGTGCCGCCGGTGTCTTCGACCCACAACCGTACGCCGTTGATCGCGAGGTACTGCCCGTTGGTGTTCACATCACGCGCCAGGTCGCACGATGACGCCGATCACGATGACGAGCAGCAGGATCGTGGGCACTTCATTGATCCATCGGCAGGCGGTTTCGCTGAGCACGTACTCGCCCTGCAGAAACTTTTGGCGTGTCCACGAGGCGAGGCCGTGATAGCCGAGCAAAAGGACGACGGCGCCGAGCTTGGCGTGCATCCACGGCATTTTCAGCAGCGACGGATTCATTACCAGCATGGCCGTGCCGGCGCCGAGGGCCACGACCATGGCCGGTGTCATGATGGCGCGTAGCAGACGCCGCTCCATGACCTCGAGCGTGGCCGTAACCGCTGGCTCGCTCCGCTTCTGCACGTGGTACACGTACAGGCGGAAAATGTAGAACAGCCCGGCGTACCAGGCGATGACGGCAATGACGTGTAGCGCCTTGATCCAGAGGTAGCTGGTGCCGTTCACAAAGCCCCGGTTCCGTAGCGTTAGGTGATGGAGTGAAGGGCCCGGCGGACCTTGCCGGCCAGCTCGTGGATCTGCTCGACGCTGATGATGAGTGGCGGCGACAGGGCAATGATATCGCCGGTCACGCGAATCAGCGCATTCTGCTCGTGGAAGCAGTTCACGAAGGCGTCGGAGGCGCGGGCTCCCGGCTGGCCGGCGCGCGGTTCGAGTTCGATGCCGGCCACGAGCCCGAGGTTGCGCACGTCGATCACGTACGGGGCATCGCGCAACGCGTGCATGACCGCTTCCCACTCGGGGGCGAGGGTGCGGGCCCGCTCGAACAAGCCCTCGTCTTCGTAAATCTGCATGGTGGCGAGACCGGCGGCCGCGGCGAGCGGGTGTCCGCTGTAGGTGTAGCCATGAAACAACTCGATGCCGCGCTCGGAGGCGTTGACCACGGTGTCATAGATCGCGCCCTGTACGGCGGTGGCACCCATCGGCACGGCGGCGTTGGTGAGTCCCTTAGCCAGCGCCATGATGTCGGGGGTCACGCCGAAGTGCTGTGCGGCGAACGGGGTACCGAGCCGTCCGAATCCGCTGATCACTTCGTCGAAAATCAGCAGAATACCGTGGGCGGTGCACAGGGCGCGCAGCCGTTCCAGATAGCCCACGGGTGGCACCAGCACACCGGTGGATCCGGCCAGCGGTTCAACGATCACGGCGGCGATGCGGCCGGCGCCATGTGTGGCCACCATGGTCTCGAGGGCGTCGGCGAGGTGCGCGCCCCACTGCGGCTGTCCCTTCGAGAACGCGTTGCGGGCGAGATCGTGGGTGTGCGGCAGATGATCGATGTGCGGCATGAGCTGTGCCGCAAATGTTTTGCGATTCGTTTCGATGCCGCCCACGGAAATGCCACCGAAGCCCACGCCGTGATAGCCGCGCGTGCGCCCGACGAACATGGTGCGCTCCGGTTCGCCGCGGGCCTGATGATAGGCCATGGCGATTTTGAGTGCGCTGTCCACCGCTTCGCTGCCGGAGTTCGAGAAGAATACCTTGCTCATGCCGGTGGGGAGCAGCTGCACCAGCTTGTCGGCCAACGCGAAGGAGAGCGGATGCCCCATCTGAAAGCTCGGCGCGAAATCCAGCGTCGAAGCCGTCCGACTGATCGCGTCGATGATGGGGGTGCGGCAGTGTCCCGCATTCACGCACCAAAGCCCAGCGGTCCCGTCGAGAATCTCGCGGCCGTCATCGGACTGATAATGCATGTCCTTGGCGCTGACGAGCAGTCGCGGTCGTGCCTTGAACGCCTTGTTGGCGGTGAACGGCATCCACTGCGAATCGAGGGTCGGGGAGAGCGTGGTCGGAACGGTCATCTCAGAACTCGTGTGGTGATGAGTGCGCGCGCTTACCGCGGATACGCGGTGGATTTTCCGGTGCGTCCGTTGGTGACGGTGAAGCTGCCGTCGAGGCTGGCGGACACTTTGAGCCAGGCGCTGGTGTTCTCGTCGAGATTGGCGATACGGGCGTCGGCGAAATTTTCGATGTTGGCGTTGTCACTGCGGTGCAACTGCCAGCCGTCGATGGTGCGGATCCCGCGGATGGTCGCGAACGTGCGCGCCTGCGCGCCTTTGCGCGGGCCGTTGTTCATGATGGCCACGCGCGGCTTCACGGCGGCGAACAGCGACGGATCCGCGCCATCGTTGCCACCATGGTGAGCAATGAGGTACAGCTCCGCCGTGCCGATCAGATTGGTGGGGCAGGTGAGGGCGAAGAGCGGTGCGCCGCTCAGGTCCCCCACGTTGAGAAATCGGAACGCTCCGAATTGTACGCGAATGGCGGTCGAGCGCGGGTTCTCCGTTTTTTCCTGCGCCGGCTCGCCACTGCCGGTGCAGGTCGCGTTCGGCTGCCCGGCGCCCGTTAGCGGTGTCGTGAGAATGTCGCCGGCGGAGGCCAGCACCACCACGTCCACGCCAGCAAGGGGGAGTCGGTCACCCGGCTTCGGCTCGGTGTGCGTGCCGCTGGCCCGCAGTGCCACGTAGGCGTCGTACAGCGCCATCGTGCCCGGCACGATCACTTCCGCCTCGGCGCTCGGTGCGGCGTGATCGATGAAATGACGGATCGGGAGCAGTTGCGCCAGCTCGATGACCCCACCCATGTGATCGGCATGGTAGTGGGTGAGCATGAGGTGATCGATCTGGCGTACTCCCGCATCGCGGACGGCGGCCAGAATTCGTTGGGCATCGCGGGCCTTCGCCGGGTCGCCCGGTTTCGACGCGAACGTGCCGTCACTGGGAAATCCCGCGTCGATCAGGAACGACTCACCGGCCGGCGTGACCATGAGGGTCGCTTGTCCTCCCTCGACATCGATGAAGTAGATGTCGAGGGTGTTCGCTGCGGGACTGGCGGCCCCGGTGAGCATCAGCATGGCCAGCAGCCCACCGGCGAGTCGCTTCATGTATCTGGTCCGATAAGGAGGTGGTGCGGCGTTACTTGCCGGCGCCGGTGCGCTTCACACAGGCACTCGGGTACTGCTGACAATAGCCCACGCGGCTGGTGCCGACCTGCTTTGACATCAGGACCGCATGCACGACGGCCCGCCCGAGGACATCGGCCCCGGCGTTGAAGATGGCTTGCAGATCGCCGTTGCTCATTTGGGTGGAGGGCAGTGTCGTGGCCATGCCGAACACCGTGTCCCCGTCGCCAATGCCGTGAATGGGGCGGATGGAGCGGGCAAGGCCCGCATTGGCGATCTGCGCCATGCGCTCGGCCTCGAGGTCGAACAGCGGGGCGTCGGTGGCTACGAGGGCGATGGTGGTGTTGCGCGGGGCGCCGTCCGAGCCGTCGTTCGGACCACCACGACCGGTGGCCGCGGCGGTGCATTCCTCGGCCTTGGGCTGCACCAGGTTGAACTCGTCGCCGAGCTCAAGGAAGAAGCCGTAGGGGAGGCAGGTGCGCGGGTCGAGCGGTGACCCGGCCGGGTTGAGCCCGACGATGGCGGCCACTGTGTAGCCGTTGGACAGCTTCACACTGGCGGTGCCCATGCCCCAGCCGGCACCCATGCCCACGCCGATACGGCCGCTCTGCACGGGGTCCGTGCTGGCGGCGTCCGTGGCCTTGTAGCCGAAGGAGGCGTCGGGGCGCTTCTTGAAGTTGCCACCGCGGCCGAGGTCCATGAGGATCGCGGCGGGCACGATGGGCACGACTCCGCCGCCCACCGGCACGCCAAAGTTGTGCTCTTCCATCCACTGCATCACGCCGGTGGCCGCATCGAGGCCGAAGGCACTACCGCC
>CAMBRJ010000013.1 GCA_945870175.1 Gemmatimonas phototrophica | reverse complement strand
GCGGCTGCGACACCGACGCCACCAGTTTCTCGATGCGCGGGTCGGCATCGGGGCGGATCGCCTGCGCGTGCAGTGGCATCTGGGTCGACAGGCTGGCCACGGCCAGAAGCATCAGCAACGTCTTTGGTCCGAACATCAACACCTCATTTCACGGTTGGGGAGCGAGCACGCATGATCCCCCTATTCCAGCCCGCGCGCCAGAGCCGACATCGGACTGATCGGGGAACCGCGGGGAACGCTCACCCGCCTCCGGCCGTATCTTCCTCACATGATTGCTCTCCTGCAAATCGCCGACGTCACCGCGCATCTCTCCGGCAACCCCGCCGCCGCGCTCCCGCTGCTCTTCGCAGCCGGAGTCCTGACGTCGCTGACCCCCTGCGTGTACCCGATGATCCCGATCACGGCCGCGATCGTGGGTGGGCAGTCATCATCGGAACAATCTGGCGCCACCATAGCGTCAAAGTGGCGTCCACTCGGCCTTTCGCTCACGTACGTGTTCGGACTGGCCACCGTCTACGCCGGACTCGGTCTCCTCGCCGGTCTCACCGGCACCATGTTCGGCACGGTCTCGGCCAACCCCTGGGCCTACTTCGCCATGGCGAACCTGCTCATGCTGGCCGCCCTGTCCATGTTCGACGTCATCCCCGTCCGCGTCCCCGCCGCCATCCTGCAGCGCGCCGCCAACGCGGGAACCGGTGGACGCGTCGCCGGTGCGTTCATCATGGGCGCCGCCTCCGGCCTCGTGGCCGCCCCCTGCTCCGCTCCGGTCATGGCCGCCGTCCTCACCTGGGTCTCCACCACCGGCTCCGCCCTGCTCGGCTTTCTCTACCTGTTCACGTTCTCGCTGGGCATGTGCACGCTCTTGGTCGTCGTCGGCCTCTCCGCGGGCTCGCTATCGCGATTGCCGCGCGCCGGTGCATGGATGCTGACGGTCAAAAAGGTCTTCGCCTTCGTCATGCTCGGCATGGCGGAGTACTACTTGGTGAAGATGGGGCAGGTCTTTTTTTAACAGCGACGTAGGGGCTTCGGGGTACGGGGCCGGAAGGACAAACGCCCCGCGTCGCCTCGTACGCCCTACCCCTTACTCCATACTCCACACTTGGCCGTTATGAGATCCTTCCGCGCCCTCCGCCTCGCCCTCACCGCCCTCGCCCTCACCGCCACCCCCGCGATGGCCCAGGACCTGGGCATCGCGGTCGGTGAAACGGCCCCGGCCGGCCCCCTCCAAACGCTCGACGGCAAAACCGTCGATCTCTCCGCCTACCTCGGCAAAACACCCGTCGTGCTCGAGTTCTGGGCGACCTGGTGCGGCAACTGCAAGCAGCTCGAGCCCGCCATGCGCGCCGCCATGACCAAGCATGGAGCGCAGGTGAAGTTCGTGACCGTCGCCGTGTCGGTGAACCAGTCCATCGATCGCGTAAAGGGCTGGCAGAAAGCCAACAAGCTCGGTGGCGAGTTGTTGTACGACAAACAGGGGACCGTGAGCGGCGCCTACGACGTGCCGGCCACCAGCTACGTCGTGGTCGTGAACAAGGCGGGGAAAATCGTCTACACCGGTGTCGGCGGTACGCAGAATCTCGAAGCGGCGATCAAGAGGGCCCTATGAACACGTCATCCCGTCTACGCGCCGCGGTGCTGGCGTCGTGCGTCCTGGCCCCTGCCCTCATCGCGGGGTGCGCTACACCGTCCACCGATCAGGTCGCCGCCAATACGGCCACCCCATCGCTCGCCAGCTACTTCGATACCACCGGACGCACCGACACGTACGCGGGCGGCGTGCGGATGATTCCAATCACGACGCCCAAGGGCACGTTCAACGTGTGGACGAAGCGCGTCGGCAATAACCCCACGATCAAATTGTTGCTGTTGCACGGCGGGCCCGGCGTCACGCACGAGTACTTCGAAGCCGCCGACGCGTATCTCCCCGCCGCCGGCGTCGAGTACTACTACTACGACCAGCTCGGCTCGTACAACAGCGACCAGCCCAAGGACTCATCGCTCTGGAATACCGAGCGCTTCGTGGAAGAAGTCGAGCAGGTGCGGATCGCCCTCGGACTCGACAGCACCAACTTCTATGTGCTGGGCCACTCGTGGGGCGGCATTCTCGCCACTGAGTACGCACTCAAGTACGGCCGGAATCTCAAGGGCCTCATCATCTCGAACATGATGGCGAGCATTCCAGCGTACAATCGCTATGCCGACAGCGTGCTCATGCCCGCCATGAATCAGCAGGTGCTGGCCGAAGTGAAGGCCATCGAAGCGAAAAAGGATTATGCCAATCCGCGCTACATGGAGCTGCTCATTCCCAATCACTACGAGCAGCACATTCTGCGCAAACCGGCCGCGCAGTGGCCGGAGCCGATGAACCGCGCCTTCAAGCACATGAACCCCGACATCTACATCCCGATGCAGGGGCCGAGTGAGCTCGGGGCCAGCGGTAAACTCGTGAACTGGGATCGCACCGCCGATCTCAAGAACATCACGGTGCCGACGCTCGTCATCGCCGGCACTTACGACACCATGGATCCGAAACACATGGAGTGGATGTCGACGCAGTTCCCCAAGGGCCGCTACCTGCTCTGCCCCAACGCCGGGCACATGGCGATGTACGACGACGGCCCCACGTACTTTGGTGGACTGATCACGTTCATGAACGACGTCGCCGGCGGCACGTTCACGAAGTAGTCGAAGCCCGGGCGTTGGGCGACCGCTCGACCTACGTCCGGTGCGTCGCCACCACCTCAGTGATGGCCGATGCCATGTCCGCCACGAGGTGGTCGATCTGCGCGGCGTGCGTCCGGAAGCTCAGCACGCACACCCGACCCACATAGCGACCGCCGGCCACCGCGCCGCTGATCATCACGCGCCCGCGCCGCGACGTGGCCGCCATCAGGTCGCGGGTGGCCGCGTCTTCCTGCGCCAGCGTGGCACCGGGCCAGGTGAGGTGAAACGGAAACAACGACAGCTCCGGCGGCGCGTCCATCACCACATGCGGCAACTGCGCAACCCGCGCTGCCGCATCGAGGGCCAGCGCGCGCTTCTCGTCGATCGTCGCCCGAAACGCATCGGCGCCGTACAGCTTGATCGTGAGCCACATGCGCAGACCGGGAAAGCCGCGCGACAGATCGGGTCCATGCTGACTCGGATCGTAGAACTCCGCGGCGCTCGGCATGTCCGGCAAATAGTCGGCCGTGGCCCCGTGCGCCGCCCGCAACGCGGCGCCATCGCGCACCAGCAACGCGCCGGTGCCGTAGGGCATGAACATGCCCTTGTGCGGATCGAGCGTGAGGGAATCCGCGCGCTCGATACCACGCAGCACGTCGCGGGTGTCGCTGCACAGCTGAAAGAACGCACCATACGCGCCGTCCACGTGATGCCATAACTGTTCGTCAGCGCACAGGTCGGCGATGGCATCGAGCGGATCGACGGCACCGGTGTTCGTGGTGCCGGCATTCGAGACCACCATGAACGGCAGCAACCCGTCGCGACGATCCTGCGCGATCGCGGCGCGTAGTGCATCGACCCGCAGATGGAACCGGGAATCCGTGGGAATGGAGCGCACGCGATCGGGCATGATGCCCGCCAGCTTTGCTGACTTGTTCACGCAATGGTGCACCTGGTCCGACGTGTACAGCACCCCGCGCCGGATGTCGACGCCAAGATATTGCTCACGCGCGCAGAGCACGGCATTGAACGTGGCCATCGAACCGCCGGTGGTGAACACGCCCCGCGTGCCGACCGGAAATCCCATCCACTCGCGCAACCAGTCGAGTGCGTTCGCTTCCAGTTGCACCAGCGCCGGCGCGGCCTGCCAGATACCCGTATATCGGTTCGTCGTGTCGGCGATGAAATCGGCCAGCGCCGCCGGAAACAGACCGCCGCCCGGGATGTACGCGAGATAGCCCGGAGACGGCGTGTTGAACGACTGCGGGATGTAGGTCGTAAACAGATCGTCCAGCAGCGCGGGCAGCGGCGTGCCCGATGCCGGCGACGACTCGCGCATGCGCTCGCACAGCGCTTCCGCGTCATGCACGCCGTACAGCGGCTGGTTCGGCAGCGTGGTGATGTGCTCTACGCAGCGCGCGACCACCTGATCGGCCATGTCGCGCATTTCGTGCGCACTAAATTCGAGATCGAGAGTTTTCACTCCGAAAAGTATTCCGCCGCGGCACCCGACGCGCCATACTCCGCACATGTTCTCACGATTTTCGCAGGCGATTGTCCGTGCACCGGCCCGGAACTTCGCGGACGGACTCACCACCGTCGACCTCGGGCCTCCCGACGTCGATCTGGCGCTCGCGCAGCATGCGGCCTACTGTGCCGCCCTCGCGCGCCATGGGTGTACCGTCATCGCGCTGCCCGCCGACGGCGCGCACCCCGACTCCACGTTTGTCGAAGACACCGCGCTTATCCTTCCCGGCCAGGGCGCCATCATCACGCGTCCGGGCGCGGACAGTCGCGCCGGCGAGGTGCTCGCGATGCGCGAGGTGCTCTCCGCGTGCTTCCCGGAGCTGCCAGCGATCACGAGCCCCGGGACGCTCGATGCGGGCGACGTGTGCGAAGCGGGGCACACGGTATTCATCGGGATCTCGCGGCGCACCAATCACGAGGGCGCGCGTCAGCTGGCCGAGTGGCTGTCACGATACGGGGTCGAATCGCGGCTGGTCGACATCCGCCACACCCCAGGTATCCTGCATCTGAAAAGTGGCGTCGTCGCGCTCGACGCCGATCGGCTGCTCTGCATCGAAGCACTCGCCAACCACGAGGCCTTCGCCGACATGCGCGTGTTGCGCGTGCCGGCCGGCGAGGAGTATGCCGCCAATGGCGTGCGGGTGAACGACGTCATCTTCGTGGCCGACGACGTCCCCGGCACGCACGCGCTGCTGCGTGCGGCCGGTTACACGCTGGAGCCTTTGGCGATGAGCGAGTTCGCCAAGATGGACGGAGGGCTCAGCTGCCTCTCGCTGCGATTCTGATCTACAGCAGCGACACGTAGTGCGGCTGGAACATCGCGTCCGTCACGGCGGCCGCGATGTCAGCCGGCCGCTCAACGCGGGCCAGCCCGCGGTCGAAGGCCAAGGTCGCCACTTCGATCGCGATGGCGCGTGACACTTCGCGAATGCGCGACAGGCTGGGATAAATGCGTCCCATCGCCAGATCGTCCTCAGTCACCAGCGACGCCAACGTGCGCGCGGCGGCGGCGAACATCGCTTCCGTGACGCGTGACGACGCGCTCACGATGACGCCGAGTCCGACGCCGGGGAAGATGTACGCGTTATTGCCCTGCCCCGGCACGTGGGTCTTGCCCTTGTACGTTACCGGCGCGAATGGACTGCCGCTCGCGAAGATGGCGCGCCCATCGGTAGCCGAATAGGCCTGCAGCGCCGTGCACTCGGCCTTCGACGTGGGATTAGACAGCGCGAGCACGATCGGCCGCGCGTGCTCCCGCGCCATCGCTTCGAGGACCTCTTTGGTGAACGTGTTGGGCGTTCCCGACACGCCGATGATCGCATGCGGCTTCAGCGACTCCACCGCCTCCAGCAGCGTGTTCAGCGGCGCGTGCGCATGCGCATACGGCTTCTTGTGCTCCGCCAAGTCGGTGCGCGAGTGCTCCACCAATCCCTTCGAGTCTACAAACCAGCAGTGCCGGCGGGCCTCGTCTAACGACAGCCCTTCCGAGCAGAGCGCCTCGACCACCAGGTCGCCGATGCCGATACCAGCCTCGCCGGCGCCGAGAAAGAGCAGGCGCATATCACGCAGCGGCGTGCCGCTGATGCGCGCGGCCGAGTAGAGCCCCGCCAGCGCCACCGATGCCGTGCCCTGGATGTCGTCGTTAAACGTGCAGATCCGATCGCGCCAGCGCTCGAGCAGCGAGAACGCGTTGTGATTGCCGAAGTCTTCAAACTGCAGACAGGCCAGCGGGAAGCGCGCCTGCACCGCCTCGACGAATTCATCCATCAACTCGTCGTACTCGGCGCCGCGCAACCGCGGCTGGCGCAGCCCCACATAGGAATGACTCTCGCGCAGCGCCGTGTTGTTCGTGCCTACGTCGATCGTGATCGGCAGGCACTCATTGGGCGACACGCCCGCGCACGCCGTGTAGAGCGTGAGCTTCCCGATCGGAATGCCCATACCGTTCGCGCCCAGATCGCCCAGGCCGAGAATACGTTCACCGTCGGTCACGACGATCATGCGAACGTCGTCTTGCGGCCAGTTGGCCAGCACCTCCGCCACGCGTCCCTTGTCGGCGGCGCTGATGTACATGCCGCGGCTGCGACGGAAGATCCGGCCGAACTCTTCGCACGCCTGCCCGACCGTGGGCGTGTACAGCACCGGCATCAACTCTTCGAGGTGATCCATCACCAGCCGATAGAACAGCGTCACATTGCGATCGTGCAGCGCGACCAGATACGCATACTGCTCGAGGGGCGACGGCTTCGAGCGCACACCGGGCAGAATGCGCGCGAGCTGTTCGTCCTGTGACATCACGCGCGGCGGCAACAGACCTCGCAATCCGAAGGCATCGCGCTCGGCATCCGTAAAGGCGGTGCCTTTGTTCAGAACCGGGTCGTGCAGAAGATCGGAACCACGTTTCAGTTGGAGCGGGATCGTCACGGCATCTCCAGAGAGCGAATCTATGCGCGGCATGTGATGCCCACGCGCGGCGGGGCGCGGACGGGCCATCACGGTCAGCGTCGTGCGCGCCAGTGGATCGACGCGGGAGTCTGCAATATACACACGGTTCCGCGCCGCTGCGTCGAGAGGGGCCGCGCGAGGGCCTGTGCTAGTGCGTGTGCAGGAGCTGCGCGGCTTCGGCCACGAGTCCGTCCACCAGCTTGGCGAGGTGTGTCTCATCGGTGCGCGCATTCATCACCGTAATGCGCAGCACCCGACGACCGTCCAGCGTGGTCGCCGTGATCCAGCCGCGGCCCGAGCGGTTGTATCGCTCGCGCAGCGCCGTGGTCAACGTGTCCAGATCGGCCGCCGCGACGCCTGGCGGCGTCCACGCGAAGCAGAGGATGTTCGACATCGGCTCGTGCAGCGGCGTGAAGTCGCTGCGGGCGCTGAGCAAGCCGTGCAGCGTCTGCGCCATCCGGCAGAGCCGATCATACAGTCGCGCCAGATTGTCGGAGCCGTACCGCTCGATCGCCACCCACAACTTGAGCACGTCGGCGCGGCGGGAACACTGGAACGAACGCGGACCCATATCCCAGACCTGCGCGTCGGAGCCCGAGCTGAACAAGTACGGCGCCTCTTGCGCGAAGGCGCGCGTGAGATCGTCCTGATCGCGCACCAGCACCATGCCCGCCGACAATGGCAACAGCAACGTCTTGTGCGGATCCCACGCCAGCGACCGCGCCCGGACCAGCCCCCGTACGCGGTGTCGATGCGTGGGCGACAGCATCGCCGCACCACCGTGCGCCGCATCGACATGCAGCCACAACGGCCCGTGATCGTCCGCGAACTCATCGCAGAGATCGGCCACCGCCTCCAGGTCATCGAAGCTGCCGGTGGCCGTACACCCGGCGGTCGCCACCACGGCCATCACGCGCGTGCCGGTGGCGCGCAGGGCCGTCAATCGCTCGCGCAGCGCGTCGGTATCCAGGCACAGTGCGCGCGACGGGATCGTGATCACGCGCGACAAGCCGAGGCCCATTTCGCCAGCGGCGCGCGACACGGCGTAGTGCGTATGCTCGCCGCACACGACCACCGGCACGTTGGCCCCGAGGCCGTTCGTCCAGACATCGGGCACCGCGCGACTGCGCGCCGCCAACAGCGCCGCAAACGTCGCTTCGGTGCCACCCGACGTCATCGTGCCGCCGGCCTGCTCATCCCACCCCACCAGGTCGGTCATCCACGCGATCACCTGATGCTCCAGCGGCGTGAACGACGGCGACATCTCGCGCACGGCCTGCGATTGGTTGAGGGCACTGATCAACGCCTCGGTCCACACGGCCGCCGGCAGCGGGGATGACACCTGATGCCCGATGTACATCGGATGCGCTAGACGGTTCACGTCCTCCAGCAACAGGGATGACAAGCGACGCGCCACATCCGATAGCGCGCGCGCGCCACGTGGCATGGGGCCCGCGAGCCGATCGGCAATGACTTGCGCGCTGTGCCAGGTCGACACCGGCCCTTCGCCCCGACGCGTGTCGGCGAAGTAGGCGGCCGCCAGTTCCAGGATCGGCCGCGCCGCGTCGAGCGTCGTGTCGGCTTCGAGCATCGCCAGCAACTCGGCGTCGGTGTCGCGGGGCGTATCCATCAGGTGCCGGGAACGAGTTCGGTGTGCTGCGTACGCGCGTCCCAACGCCAGTACTGCGCCTGCGTGCAGTGCGTGCCGCCGATCCAGCGGTCAATCCCGTTGGCCCGAACCGCATCGGCGCGCGCGCGAACCACATCCTGTCCGAACGACGTGAGTTGCACCGTGCGCTCCCAGAACGCCCGGCCATCGGTATCGCGCAACGGCGCAATCACCCGCGAGCCGTTGGTATGCACCACGATCGGATGGGCACAATCACTGAGTCGCTCGGCGTACCACGCGAAGCTCACGTCGCCAAGCCACACCCACGACTCCGTGACCTGATGCGCCGCGTACAACTTGCCCAGCGTGATCGCCCCCGGCGAGAGCGCTTCACACAATTGGCGCTCGCTGCGCGATAATCCGGCGTCGGTATCCGGATATTCCTCGAGCTGCCGACGCAACGCCGCCACCAGATGCGGCAACCGCACGAGGTCGTCGGAGGTGTACGTGCGCGCGGTCACCTCGCGATCGAGCCGGTTGGTCACCGCCAGCAACTCGTCCGGCGTGCTCGACGTGAACGCGCGCCACGTCACACGGCCGTGCACCAGATCCTCCGGCGTGATCTCACGACGCGCCGCGTACAACGGGGCGAACTTCTCCGGCAGCAACAGTCCGAGATAGCAATCGGCCGGCACGATCGTGAGCCGTGGGCGTTCGCTCGGGGCCCGCCGTTCGAAACGTGCCAGAATCTGGATCAATTGCAGCTGGTCGTACAGATCGGGCTCAAACCACAGCACCACCTCATCGCCGGCCGTCACATCGTCCAGTCGCGCGTCGCGTTGCTCGAAGTCGGTGATCGCCGCCATCAGATTCGACCACCCGCGGCCTGCCAGAAATTCGGCGCGGACGCGGTGAAAAACGCTCAGGTCGTCGTCCGGCGGCACGGGACCG
This sequence comes from Gemmatimonas phototrophica, assembly GCA_945870175.1. GTDB lineage: Bacteria > Gemmatimonadota > Gemmatimonadetes > Gemmatimonadales > Gemmatimonadaceae > Gemmatimonas > Gemmatimonas phototrophica_A. Next base: position 9,002 of record CAMBRJ010000013.1, on the reverse strand, counting down.
TCGTGCAGCACGTCGCGCCAGGAGACAATGTCCCCAGGAAGGCCGGATCGCGCGAGCGCGCTGGCGGCCGAGTCGCCGTTCGTAAGGTGCAGGGTGAGCATCGCCCAAGTATGTTGTCCATAGCCGAGCAGATGCGCCAGTTGCCACGGGCGTTTGTATTTGCGGTCTGCCCTTCGTGTTCTTCATTCCGCTGCCACGATGCCTGAGCCCCGCGCTGTCGCTCCCCATGTCGTGTCCCCCGTGCTCGTCGAGCCCTCGGCGATCGCCGACACGATGGAGGACTTCGAACTCGAGCCCCTGCTTGAGACGAGCACGGCGCTCTGGGCCGTCGTCTTCGCCGGCGGCATCGGCACCCGCTTCTGGCCGCTCAGCACGCCCAGGCGCCCCAAGCAGCTCCTCGCCCTCGTTAACGAGCGCCCGCTGATCGCCGACACCATCGCACGCCTCTCGCCGCTGGTGCCGGCCGAACGCGTGCTGGTGGTGACCAGCGCCGACATCGCCGATGCGCTGCACGAAGCGATTCCCGAAGTGCCACGCGCCAACATGCTCATCGAGCCGCGTCCGCTCGGCACGGCGGCCGCTCTGGCCTGGGGCGCGCAGGAAGTCGCGAGGCGCGCCGGTCCCGACACCGTCTTCTGCGCGCTGCACGCCGACCTCGCCGTCGGGTTTCCCGACGTCTTGCGTGAAGCGCTCCGGCGCGCCGCCACGATCGCGTCGGCCGAGCCCGTGCTCGTGGCCCTCGGTGCCACCCCAACGCGCTGCGAGACAGGCTTCGGCTACCTGCAGCCCGGCGCGCCCTTCGATCCGTTCGTGTCGCGAGCCGAGGGAGGCGCCTGTCGCGTGGAGCACTTCGTGGAGAAACCCACGGCGGCGCTCGCCGACACGCTCATCGACAAGGGCGCCCTCTGGAACACCGGCATCTTCGTGTGGCGTGCCCGCGTCGTCCTCGACGAGCTCAACGCGCACACCGGTGAGCTGCAGCACGGCCTCCCCAAACTGGCCGCCGGCGACCTGAGCGCCTTCGCCGAACTGGTCACGTCGGTGTCGATCGACCGCGGGTTGCTCGAGCGCAGTCGCAACGTGGTGGTACTCCCCACGGCGTGTGCATGGGATGACGTCGGGACCTGGGCCTCGTTACGACGCGTGCGGGATCTCGACGACACCGGCAACGGCGTGATGGGCCAGGTGCACTGCGTCGATGCCTCCGGCAACGTGATTCACGCCGACGGCGGCTGTGTGGTCGCCTACGGGATTTCCGGCATGCTGGTCGTCTCGCTCGACGGGCTGACGTTTGTCACCACACTCGAGCGCGCGAGCGATCTCTCGCCGCTGCTCAACGCGCTGCCCGGCAGCCTGCGCTCCACCCCCGGGCGCCCCACCACCAGCTAACGCGCGCGCGTCAGCGCCCCTCGAAGGTCGGGACCCGCTTTTCCTTGAACGCCGCCATGGCTTCGCGCACATCGGCACTCGCGAAACAGCTCTTGATGTGCGTGAACTCCTCGCGCAGCTGCGCGTCGAGCGTGGCGTCGGCACTCGCCAGCAACAACCGCTTCGACAGCGCCAGCGCGATCGGCGGGCCAGCCGCCAGCTGCGCCGCGTAGCGTTGCACGCCATCAGCAAACACATCATCCGCCAGCACCGACGTGGCGAGTCCGATGCGCTCCGCTTCGTCGGCGCGCACATCGCGACCGGTGAGAATGATGTCCGTGGCGCGCGCGTGTCCGATCAAGCGCGGCAGGAACCACGTGACACCGGCGTCGGGTGACAGCCCCCGGCGCACGTAGCCCGCCGTGACCGTGGCGCTGGCGCTCACCACACGGAGATCACAGGCCAGCGCCAAACCGAATCCGGCGCCGGCGGCAGCGCCGTTCACGGCGGCAATCACCGGCTTCTCGCACGACGTGATCGACTGCACCCACCGCCCCACCCAGTAGTACGGATCCAGTCGCGTGGCGCGGTCGGCATCCGCCCGCAAACTCGGCTCACTCAGATCCAGCCCGGCGCAGAATCCGCGGCCCGCGCCGGTGATCACCACCACGCGCACCGCGTCGTTGCGCGCCGCCTGCGCCATCGCGACCGGCAGTTCGTCGGCCAGTCGCGGATTCACCGCGTTGAGCCGTTCCGGGCGGTTCAGCGTGATGGTGCGTACGCCGGCGACCGTCGTGTCGATAAGCAGATGCGCGAACGAATCGAGAGGGGCTGTCATGCCCGAAGCATACCGCCTGCGCCGAAAGATCGGGGCGGACTTGTGTCGATACACGTATCGTCCTTTGCGCACCCACTACCACCCGTATGGGTGCGTTCGCTAGATCACATGGTACGCCTGTTCGAACCGATTATCAGGCATATCGACCCGCTCGTCACTCTTGCCCCCACCATGTCTCCCTCCCGCGCAGTTGCTTCCGCGATGATGCTCGACGATCCGACCGCTGATCAGCAGGGGCCGCTCTACTGTTGCGACGCCCTCGCGCGCACCGCCTCGGAGACCTGTCGTCAGCATGAGCGACTCGCCCGCCTGAACGCGCTGTCGGTCGCGAAGTCCGAGCTCGGAGCAGCCCAGGCCATGGTGGACAACATCGATCTGGCGCTTGCCGAATGCGTGCGCGACTTCGAAAAGACGTGCGCGAAGGCCACGATCAGCGACGACGCGGGCGTCCGGCAGGCGGCCAACGCCATGTGGCTGGCGGCTCGTGAGTACCTTCGCCGCCACGGCATCGCCGAGAAGGCCTCGCGTCAGCTCACCCAGCACGATGTCGAGAAGCTCGGCGACCTGCAGCTCGAGTACGAACTCGAAGCCTCCGCGCTACTGGGCCTCAAGCACGCGATGTCGACGTACCAGAAGTTGCGCCCGGAGACGCGCTGCCCGTAAGCTCGCCGGTCAGCGCGATCTCGAACAACAACTTGGACGGCTGCGGGTCGCGGGTGAGATAGACCTGGAGCCGCTCGATGATCGCCGGCGCATTCACGCGCATCGCCAGCAGCTCGCGTTCGCGCGCCGGCGTGAGCATGGGGTAGAAGCTCAGCGTGCAATGCGGCGTAAACCGGAACCGTGCCTGCTTGAACGGTAGGCCGCTCCGTGCGAGCCGCTCGTGCAATGCCCGGAGCGGCCCGTTGTGGTCCAGCGGCAACGACACGATGTCCGTCTGCATGAACCGGTGCGGCAGCCCCAGCGCCAGTTCCATCGGGGCCGTGCTGGCCGCGATCGGCTCGAGCGCCTCCCGAATGCGCGCCACCGGGGTATCGGTGGGCATGGCGCCCACGCCTGACGAGCCGACCAGCGTCACGTGTGGAGGCGTGAGCCGGGCCAGCTTAGGATCGAAACGCTGTTGAATTTCTCGCACCATGGCACCCGCTTCGCCAGGAAGCTCTGCCAGTACGAAGATGCCGAAGGTCGCCGCCATGTCAGAAATCTAGTCGGTAGACCCGTCACCCTCACGGTGGCGCGATGTGCACGATATGTTCGCCCTATGGGAGCCGCCATGATGGTCATTCGGGAGTACGTCAACGAGATGGAAGCACTCGTCGCGCGGAGCGTGCTGGAAGCGCATCACATTCCGGCCGTGGTACTGCGCGACGATGCCGGCGGCATGCTGCCCTCCATGCACCTCCTCTATCCCGTTCGCCTCGCCGTGCGGGTGGGCGATGCCACGCACGCGCTGCGCATCCTCGATGCCCCCTTCGAAGGCGACGCGTTCATCGACGAGCTGCTCGGCCCCGACGACGCGGCCGGCCATCCGTGAACACGCCTCCATGAACACTCGTTTTGCAGGGCAGGTGGTGCTGATTACCGGCGCCTCGAGCGGGATCGGGGCCGAGTTGGCACGACAGTTCGCCGCCGACGGCGCGCGGGTGGCGCTCGCCGCGCGCGATGCCACGCGACTGGAATCCGTGGCCGCCGAGTGCCGGGTGTTGGGCGCCGAGGCGCTGGTCGTGGTCGGCGATGTCGGTGTCGAGGCCTCGTGCGCCGACATCGTGGAGCGCACCGTGGCCCACTTTGGCCAGCTCGACATCCTGGTGAACAACGCCGGCATGGGCTCGAGCGGGCGGTTCGAGGAGATCACCGATCTCACGATTTTCGACACGCTCATGCGGGTGAACTATCTCGGTAGCGTGTGGTGCACGGCGCACGCGCTGCCGCACCTCAAGCGCTCGAAGGGCCGCATCGTCGGGATTTCGAGCCTCACGGGGCTCACCGGCGTGCCCAAGCGCACCGCCTACGCCGCCACCAAGCACGCCATGGCGGGATTTTTCGATTCGCTCCGTATCGAGCTCGATGGCACCGGCGTGACCGTCACCATGATCTATCCCGGGTTCGTGTTCTCGGAGATCAATCAGCGGGCGCTCTCCCCCGATGGCACGCCGTTCGGCGACCGTGGCTACACGCGCCGGAAGGGTGAAACCATGGAGACCGATCAGTGCGGTCGCCTCATTCTCACCGCCGTGGCCAACCGCGATCGGGACCTCGTCATGACCTGGCGTGGCAAGATCGGTCGCATGCTCAAGCTGATGTCGCCCGCGCTGGTGGACCGGATTGCCAAGGGCGTGATCGAGTCGCGGCAGTAGCGCTGGCCCAGCGCGACCGCCGAAGCCGCGCCGGGCCCCTCGATAGATTCCGGCATGGCCGACGCTCCACTTCTCAGGCTCGACCCGAACAACCCCGATCCCGTGGTCGTCGAGCACGCCGCCGCCCTGCTGCGCCGCGGCGGCCTCGTCGCGTTTCCCACGGAAACCGTGTACGGTTTGGGGGCCAATGCGCTCGACCCCGACGCGGTGGCCGCCATCTATGCGGCCAAGGGGCGTCCCGCCTGGAATCCCGTGATCGCGCACGTGCCCGACGTGGCCGCCGCCCGCGCGCTCACCCGGCACTGGCCGACCGCCGCCGACCGACTCGCCGCCGCCTTCTGGCCGGGCCCGCTCACCCTCGTGCTCCCCAAGGCCGCGCACGTGCCCGACGCGGCCACCGCTGGGCTCGATGCCGTCGCCGTACGGATACCCGCCCATCCGGTGGCCTTGGCCCTGCTCCGGGCCGCCGGCGTGCCCATCGCGGCGCCCAGTGCCAACCGCTTCACGCAGGTCAGTCCCACCACCGCCCAACACGTGCAGGCATCACTCGGCGACCGCGTCGGGCTCATCCTCGACGGCGGGCCCAGTTCGGTCGGCATTGAAAGCACCGTCGTGGATCTCGGCGGCCCCGATGCGGTGATCCTGCGGCCGGGCATGATCACCGCCGCTGATCTTGAACTCGCGCTGCGTGGATCCGGCGTGGTCGTGCGAACGGCCACCGCCACCGTGTCACACGACGCCCCCCACGCGAGCGCGGTGGCCCAGCGATCACCAGGCATGGCCGATCGACATTACGCCCCTCGCGCCGACGTCTGGCTCTTCGACGCCGCGCAGCAACCGGAAATCGACGCCGCCCTCGCCGCGCGGGGCGACCGCGCGGGCACGGTTACGGCCCTCCTCCGCACCACCACGCTGTCGTTGCCGGATGGCGCGAGCGTGCGCATGCCCGATGATCCAGCGTCCTACGCGCGCGCGCTGTACGCCGCCCTGCATACTGCTGACGCCGGCGGCGCGGCGCTCATCGTGATCGAACGCCCTCCGGCCGACGACCAGTGGGCCGGCCTCCGCGATCGCCTCACCCGGGCGGCGCGGTAGTCGCTCCTCGCCAAGCGCGCCCCGCTGCTATCTTGCCCAGATGCTACCCATCGATCTTTCCGGCAAGCGCGCCCTCGTGGCCGGCGTCGCCGACGACGGCGGCTTCGGGTTCGCCGTCGCAAAGGCCTTCGCCGAGGCCGGTGCCTCGGTCTGTGTCGCCACGTGGCCGCCGGCGCTCAACATCTTCCTCAACCTGCTCGAACGCGGGAAGATGGATGAATCCCGTCGCCTGAGCGACGGCTCGTTGCTCACCTTCGAGCGCATCTATCCCCTCGACGCCGTCTACGACGCCCTCGACGATGCGCCCGCCGACGTGCGTGAATCGAAGCGCTACAAGGACGTTGGCGACTTTTCGATCGGCGGCCTCGCCCAACGCATCGCCACCGATTTCGGCGACCAGTCGCTCGACATCGTCTTCCACTCGCTGGCCAACGGCCCCGAAGTGAAGAAGTCGCTGCTCGAAGTCAGCCGCGCCGGCTATCTCGCGGCGTCCAGCGCCAGTGCGTACTCACTCGTGTCCATGGTGCAGCGCCTCGCGCCGCTCATGCGTCCGGGCGGCTCGGTCTGCTCGCTCACGTACATGGCCAGTGAGCGCGCCATTCCCGGCTACGGCGGCGGTATGTCGTCGGCCAAGGCCGCGCTCGAGAGCGACACGCGGGTGCTGTCGTTCGAAGCGGGCCGCAAGTACGGACTGCGGGTGAACACGATCAGCGCCGGCCCGTACGCGTCGCGCGCGGCGAGTGCGATCGGCATCATCGACAAGATGGTGAAGTACTGCGCGGCCAACTCGCCGCTCGCCGAAATGCTCACCGCCACTGAAGTCGGCAACACGGCGGCGTTTCTCTCCAGCGCGCTCGCCAGCGGGATCACCGGCTCCACGGTGTACGTGGACAAGGGATACCACGCGATGGGCATGGCCGTCACCATGCCGCCCGACATAGAGCCGCTTCTGTCCGATCCGATCGGCGCGTAAACCATTGCCCGACCGATCGGCTCCTGGGCAAGACGACGTTCCACGGGTGCGACGGGGAACGAGCCTCCGCACTCGATTGCTGAGCATGGCGCTGCTGGTGGCAGCGCCACCGCTCCTCGTGAGCGTGCTCACGTCGATGCCCGACAGCGGGTGGCGGGGCATGCTGCTGTTCGGCGGCGCACTGGTCGTGTCGATCGCGCTGGCGATGTACTTCGGGACCAAGATCTCCCAGCCGGTGCAGTCGCTGATCGACGATGCGCATGCACTCGCGATCGGTGTGGCCGGCCATCGGTCACGCATTCAGTCCAGCGATGAAATCGGTTCGCTCGCGACGGCCCTGAACCAGATGGCCGTAACCGTCGAGCATCGCAATGCCGCGCTGGCCGACAGTGAACGCCGGTATCGCTTTCTGTTCGACTCCAATCCGCTCCCCATGTGGGCCTGGGACGCGGACACCATGCTCGTACTCGCGATCAACGAAGCCGCGATCGAAAAATATGGATACGATCGCGACACGTTTCTCTCGCTGCGGATTCTCGACCTGCTCGATCCTGCCGAGCACGCACGCTTCAGCAGCGCCCGCCTGCCGTTCTCCGAGTCGAAGCAAAGCGCCGGCACCTGGCGGCATCGCACCGCACGCGGTCGGCAGCTCGAGATGGACGTCATCACCACCTCGTCGCGGCGCCTCGGGCGCGCCAGCTGGCTCTCGGTCGGCATCGATGTCACGGCGCGGCGCGAAGCCGAACGGGCGCTGGCCCGCAGCGAAGAGCAGCTGCGGCAGTCGCAAAAGATGGAAGCCATCGGCACCTTCGCCGGGGGCATTTCGCACGACTTCAGCAACCTGCTCACCGGCATGCTGGGCTACTGCGATCTCGCGCTTGGCCTGATGTCGGCCGACGATCCGGTGCGCCACGACGTGAGTGAGATTCGCGCCCTCGCCGTACGCGGCACCGATCTCTCCAAGCAGATTCTCGCCGTCAGTCGCCAACAGATCGTGCAACCGACGGTGCTCGACCCCAACACGATCATTCAGGGACTCGATCGGCTGCTCCGCCGGCTCATGGGTGAACAGATCGAAGTGACCACCACGCTTGGGCCCGACCTCGGCACGATTCGCGTCGATCCCGCCCAGCTGGAGCAGGTCATGCTCAACCTCGCCAGCAATGCGCGTGATGCGATGCCCGCCGGTGGTACACTCCATGTCGCCACGGCACGGGTCAGCAACCAGGACGTGCAGACGTTCGGACTCGACGTGCATCGCGAGTGGATCGTCATTCGCGTGACCGACAACGGCGTCGGGATGACCGATGCCGTCCGCGAACGCATCTTTGAGCCGTTCTTCACCACGAAAGAACGGGGCAAGGGAACCGGGCTGGGGCTGCCGCTCGCGTACGGCATGATCGATCAGTCTGGTGGTGAGATCCGCGTAGAGAGCGCACCGGGGCACGGCACTACGTTCTCTCTCCTGTTGCCGCGACTCGGCGAGCTTCCCACCGATCTGGCGGCCGAGGAAGACCTGCCCGAGCTGCTCACCAAGCAGGAAACCGTCCTCCTTACCGAGGACGAAGACAGCGTCCGCGTGGTGGCCACCGCCGCCCTCGAGCGTCGAGGCTATCGTGTGCTCGCCGCCGCCGACGGCGAATCCGCCATCGCCATCTCGGGCGCATTTCCGGGCCGCATCGACCTGCTGGTCACCGACGTCGTGATGCCCGGCATGAATGGTCGCCAGCTCGCGGAGCAGCTCGAGATGATGCGGCCGGGCATGCGGGTGCTCTTCGTGTCGGGCTACACCGAGGATGCGGTGCTGTGGCAAGGCGTGTCGCTCGACGAGCGCACGTTTCTGCAGAAGCCGTTCACCTCGCTCGAACTCGCCCGACGCGTCCGCGTGGTGCTCGATCAGTCACCGCGTGTGCGCTGAGCGCCGGCAGCCATGTACTGGATTCTAGCCATCATGGCCGCGATCGCGGCGAGCCTGATCGCGCTGGTGGTTGGCGGACTCGTCACGCCGGCCGAGTATCGCGTGGTGCGTCGCATGCGCCTGCAGCGCAGTGCGGACGACATCCGCGCCCTGCTCACGGACCTCTCCGCCTACGAACAGTGGGCGCCGTCGCCGTGCACGATCCAACGGCAGGATGTCGGCGACACGCAGACAGTCGTATTGCAGGTGACCGACGACGACACGAAGGGACAGCTACACTGGGAATGGCGCATCGAAGGCGATGTCACGCACAGCGCTGTCGCACACAGCGTCATCACGCTCACCGAGTCCGGTCGCGTGGGCAATCCCGTCGTTCGTTTTTTCGCAGCGTTGCGTGGGCACGGCGCCAGCGCGGAGCGTACCCTGCGCGCCCTGGCGGAGCATGTCGACGAG
>CAMBRJ010000012.1 GCA_945870175.1 Gemmatimonas phototrophica | reverse complement strand
CGCACCCAGAGCAGATCCGTGTTGTTACCGTGCCATCCGTCTATCCGTGTTCCGGCTGTTCACGATCCGTCGGCGGCACCAGTGGTGGTGATTCCACAAGATCGAGAACAGCCAGAACACGGATAACACCGATCACACGGAACCCACACGGATAAGCCGATCCGCGCGCCCACGGGCCATCGCCACGCGCCGACGCATTGCTGTGGTGTTGTTCAATCAATAAACCCAACGCCCTCAGATCTCGGCCCATGCCTAGCGCAAAGTCGGCGACGTGATTCCGAGGCGCGGTCGCACGTCGGCCGCAACCAGGCAACGGCCCGCGCACCGCACCCCGAAGCGTCCTGTCGAAATCACGGAGATTGTCCGCGTTTTGGGACAGTGCTCGCACGATGCGCGCGCCGCGAGGGCGCGTCCCGTCGTCCCGCAGCGTGAGTGAAAACCCTCCACCGTAAGCACTTGCGTCGCAGTGCGAGCACCACGCGCGGTCTCGGCGCGTGCGGATTTCTCGTGGCACCGCTGATGCCCTATACGGCAGTGACTATCGCTCTGTGGAGGAGCACATGACACTGCATCGTTCGCTTTCATCTCGTGTCCGCCGCTCGGTCCTCACCGTTCCGGTGATCGCCGGGCTCTTCATCGCGGCGACGCCAGCCGGCGCCACACCGCCCGATCGCGCCGATCGCACCCTCTTCACCTGGACGGGCCGCGTCGATCGCGAAGTGTTGATCATCGTGCGCGGACGTGACGTGAGCACGCGCGGCTTCGATGCCGCGCTCCCGAGCCGGACGCGGGTGAATGCCGCACTCCCCCGCACCCGTGCGCATGTCTTCGTGCAGCTCAACGACGGACGCGGCGAGGTGGACGTCATCGAGCAGCCGTCGGCGCGCAACGGGTATCAGGCCGTGCTGCGCGTGCGCGACCCACGCGCCGGTGCCGACAGCTATCGCATCACGGCCTATGTCGATGACCGGGGCTACGACGATCGCGACGAGGATGACCGCGGCAACAACGGCAACGGTGGGGGCTGGGGGCGAGGCGGCCGCGGCAACGGCCGCGACAACAACCCCAATCGCAACGATCGTGGCGGCAGCACCCAGAACGGTGGGGTCGGCGCGCTGAGCTGGAGCGGACGGGTCGACGATGTCGTCGAGATCCAGATCTCCGGCCGTCGGGTGGACGCCATCACCCGCAGCGGTGTCCGTGTCAGCGACATAAACGCCAACATCCGGGGCGGTGGACTGCCGAACCGCCACGTGAACCTGCGCATCGACCAGCGGTCGGGCCGTGGCCGTATCGCCGTGGTCCAGCACCCGAGTGCCTGGAACGGCTACACCGCCATCCTCCGGATCAACGATTCGCGGTCCGGGGCAGCGTTCTACGAGTTCACCGCCTACTGGGAGTAGTCCCCGCCGGTCGCGGCGACAGAAAAAGCGGGCGGCTCCCATAGGGAGTCGCCCGCTTCCTCATACCTCACAACTCAAGACCCAGAACCCAGTACGGCAGGGCCTAGAGGCGCCGGTCGGAATCGAACCGACGGTGGGAGATTTGCAGTCTCCTGCCTTACCACTTGGCGACGGCGCCGTGCCTGCACTTCACAGGCAGCACGGCAATGTATCGACCTCACCCCTCCAGTGGTAGCAATCGATGACGTCCCAGAAGGTGTTGGATTGACATCAATTGTTTAAACAGATACCGTGCTTGATTATGAACGCGAATCCCCCCGATTCGGCCGCAGCGGCAACCCGCGCCTCCACCGTGCACGCCCTTCGCACCGCTGCCGCCCACGTCGAGCGGGCGCTGGCGTGGGCGCTCGAGCCGTTCAACGTGACCACGGCGCAGTACGAGCTGCTCCAAGTCATCGCGCGGTATGGCCAGAGCGGCGCCGGATGCAGCGAGCTGGGCAAGCATCTGGCCGCTCCGAGTCCCGACGTCACCAGAATGCTCGACCGGCTCGATACTGCCGGCTTGGTGGCCCGTCGCCGTGATACACAGGACCGTCGCGTCGTGCATACCGCGCTGACCGAAAAAGGCGAGGGATTGCTCCGCGCCGCCGCTCCCGTCGTCACTGAGGCAGAGCGCACCGTGTTCGACGGGCTCGCCGACCGTGAGCGCGCCCAGTTGGCCATGCTGCTTCAGGGTGTTCGCCAAAACTGCCCCGGCAACTGATTCGCGTGCCGCAACGCCGGCGAGCGCGATCTCCGCGATCTCGGCGAGACCGAAGCGCCGTTCCTCCGAGCGCACGACGCGCCTTCGCGAGATATTTCCGACGTGACTGATCTCCTGCTGCCCGTGTTCCCGCTGGGTGTCGTGCTGTTCCCCGGTACCCTGTTGCCGCTGCACCTCTTCGAACCGCGCTATCGGCAGCTGCTGGCCGATGTGCGCGCGGGCGACGGGCGTTTCGGCATCATTCCCGCCATACCAGGTGTCGCCGAACGCGACTTGCCGGTGGGACGCATGGGCTGCGTGGCCAAGATCACCGACGTGGAAATGATGCCCGACGGCCGCGCCAACATCATCGTGACGGGCTGCGAACGCTTCGCACTCACCGCGTTCGTGGAACGCGACGCCCCGTATCTGGTGGCCACTGGTACCATCGTCCCCGACGAAACCGGCGCGTCGCCGGTAGCACTTGCTGTGGCCGCCGACGAAGTCATCGCCAACTTCAAGCGCGTCGTACGGGCCGTGCGCACGTTGAACGACGACACCGATCCGCTCCCCGAGTTGCCAGATGACGCCGCGCAGGTGGCGTGGAGCGTCGGCGCGATGATCGATCTCGATCTCGACAGCCGTTATCGCCTGCTCGCCGAGCGATCGCCGGCCGCGCGCCTCATGCAGATCGACCACGTGCTGCGGAAAGCGATCCCGGATCTTGAATTACAAGCGGCGCTCAAAGCAAGGTAGCGCGTACATCGCCGTTATCGCTGCATTCGCGGTCGCTGCAATCGCCGCCCGCCGACATACACCGACAGCACCACCAACAGCGCCGCGCCGATCACCGACGCGGCGAGTGACGGGCCGTCCTGCAGCGCCTTCTCCGACGAATCCGTGAGTGATGAGGCCACGGCCAACGTCCACTGACGCACACTCAAATAATGCAGAGCCGGGAACGTGCGACTGAGCGCGCCCTCCCAGAAGAGCACGTACACCAAGCCGGCCACCAGCGCGCGACGCGTGAGCAGCGCGAGGGCGGTAAACAGGGCCGCGTAGGTCGCGCCGCCGAACAGCACGGCCACCGTAAACGCCGTCGTCACGTGCTCGGGGTTGCTGCCATCGGCCGCAATCGCGCCGGTGCTCCACACCGCGAATGCGGAGAGCAGCCCCGTCACAATCGATGCGTACATCACGCGCACACACGCGATCCACCAGCGCGGCGTGGTCGTCGTGACGAGATACAGCAGCGTGCCGTCATCCGTTTCCGCACTGAACGCGCTGGTGCCCAGCAGCAGCGCGATGAGTGGCATGGCGAGGCCGCACACCAGCGAGTCGTAGCGCTGCACCAGAAACGCCACCGGATCCCCACTCAAACTGCCGCGCGACGCGAAGGCCAGCGCGAACATCACCGGCAGCAGCAACAATCCACTCACGCCCACAACCAGCGTCACCGAGAAGGTGCGGGCCCACGCCAGCTGCACCAGCACGCGCGCCGTCGCCCACGGCGAGATCCGACCGTACGCCACGCTCATCGCGCCACCAGATAGGCGAACACGTGCTCCAGCGATTCATCGGTCGGCTGCACTTCCAGCAGCGTGATCGACGCTCGCTGTGCGACCACACCGACGTGATGCGCAAAGCCGGTGTAATCCGCCGCCCGCACCATCAGCGCATCGGCGTCGATATCCACCCCCATCACGGTGGGCGACGACAGCAGCGCCGAGGCCAACGCGCGATCGTTGGTGGACCGAATACGCACCGTGTGCGGTCGGTCAGTCATCATGCGGCGCAGCGTGCGATGATCGCCACTTGCCGCGAGGCGCCCCGACAACATCACCAGAATACGCGACGCCACGCCTTCGATTTCTTCCAGAATGTGCGAACTGAGCAACACCGCTGTGCCATCACGGGCGCGGTCTTCCAGCAGTCGCATCATGTGCAGGCGCTGACGTGGATCGAGCCCGTTGAACGGTTCGTCGAGCAACAACAACGTGGGCTCGTGCACGAGTGCGGCCGCCAGCTTGGTGCGCTGCCGCATGCCTTTGCTGAATCCACCGACCGTGCGGTCGGCGACCGTATCCATCTCGACCGTGGTCAGCGCGCGGAGGGCCGCCAGCTTGGGATCGCGCAGGCCGAGCAACACCGCACGCGCCTCCACGAACGCGCGCGCCGACAACATCGACGGCAGCGCTTCACGCTCCGGCACCAATGCGACTTTCCGAAAGATCGACGGATTGTCGAGTGGGGACTCGCCGTACACGCGCACGGTGCCGCTCGACGGCGCGAGCAATCCCGCCGCCATCTGCAGCATCGTGCTCTTGCCGGCGCCGTTCGGGCCCAGCAATCCGGTAATGCCCGCGTCGATGGAGCAGGTCACATCGTTCACGGCCACCACATCGCCGTACCAGTGTGACGCGCGATCGAACACCAGCGGCACCGGTGCGTCGCTCGTGTGCATGGCACTCATACGCGCACGCGGCGCACGCGCCAGAACGTCGCGAGCACGCCAGCGGCGCCCAGCGAGAGGGCCAACGCCGCGAACATCCACAGCGGTGGCGGAGCCGCGAGATCCATCGCGCGATTCTTTTCGCCGAACAGAATCAGCGACATCTTGTGCAGCGAGCGCAGCGGATCCACAAACCCCGACACGTCGGCCGATACACCGGCCAGATCGTCGAGCCCGATGGACACCGCCGCCGCCACCAGGAACAGCCCGATCACCGACGCCGTAGCATACGCGCGGCGCGCGGTCATCGACGCCATCGCGGCGCCGATCGCTCCGATCACCCATGCCGTAAGCGTGGCTTGCATCAGCACCGGCCCGGCCTTCGTGCCCATCTTGGTGAACGCCGCCGCCGGGTCGACGGCGATCCCGATCTCGCCGATATACAGCAACAGCAGCGGCGCGGCGCACACCACCAGCAACGCGCACAACACCGCGGCCAGCCGCGCGCTGGCGTACACGTCGCGCGTCACGTCGCGGGTGAGGATCAACGGCAACACCCGATGCTGCTGATCATGACTCAACAGCTCCGGCGCCTGCGCCGCCGCGAAGAGCACGAACAGGATCAGCTGCGACTCGATCAGGTTGCCGTACATGATCGGCAGCTGCCCTTTGGTGGCCGACGACGCGGCCAGCGTGGCCAAACACGGCAACATCGTGGCGGCCAGCACAAACGCCGGGACCGCCTTCGATTTCAGCGGACGTCCCAGTCCGAACATCGCCCGGAATCCCTGCCCGAACAGCACGCGCCACGCCCCGCGCACGCCTTCGCGCGCGCCGTCGTAGCGTCGGTAGCCGAGGTCGTGAATGGTGGTGTCGTTCACGACGTTCCTCATGTGATGGCGCCCGCGAACAGGTCTTCGAGATGTCCACGACGACGTTCCAGGCGCAGCAGTCCCACGCCGGTCGCCACCGCGACATCGCGCACGATGTCGTGCGTCGCGAACACCCGCGCGACACTTTCCGCATCATCGCCGTTCGGCAGCTCCACCAGCGCGCGCAACAGGTCGCGCTGCACCACGAGCCCCTGCGCCACCAGCGCGGCGCAGTACGCCTCCACATCGCCGTCCACTTCCACCAGCAATGTGCCGGTTTCGCCGGTCAACGCGCCGAGTCGCTCCGCGCGCACCAATCGTCCCGCGTCAATCAGCACCACGTGATCGCAGACGCGCTCGAGCTCTCCGAGCAGGTGCGAGGACACCAGCACCGACATCCCGAACTCGCGGCCAGTGCGTTGAATCAACGCCAGCATCTCGTCGCGACCGGCCGGATCGAGACCGTTCGTCGGCTCGTCGAGCACCAGAATACGCGGATCGTGCACCAGCGCCTGCGCCAACTTCACGCGCTGGGCCATGCCCGTGGAGTAGCCGCGCATGGGCCGGTATCGCTCTTCGAACAACCCCACGTGGCGCAGCACTTCGGCCGCCCGCTCGCGCGCCGCCGTGGCCGGCAGTCCCGAACACCGGGCCATGAATGACACGAACTCGGCGGCCGTCATTTCCGGAGGCAGGCAGTCGTGTTCGGGCATGTAGCCCACGAGCGAGCGGATCGCACGGTTCTCGCGCACGACATCATGCCCCATCACGTGCGCCGACCCACTCGAAGGCTCGAGCAGGCCAAGCAGAATTTTCACCAGCGTGCTCTTGCCCGCCCCGTTCGATCCCACCAGTCCGGTGATCCCCGGCTCGATGGAAACGGTGAGGCCATCAAGCGCCGTCACGTCGCCGAAGCGACGCGTCAGCTCGTGGGTGATGAGCAAGGCGATGGGAACGTCCTCGGGTTCAGACGGCGGGGGCAAGCGCCGGGTCGACGAGCACCGGCAGCGTTACGCCCGCCTTCGCCGCCCGCTTCTCCAGCGTCTCGCGATCCAGGAGGCCACGAATCAACGCATCGGCGTCGCGATTCTGCAGATACTTCCCCTTCTCCCAGCCCTCCACGATCCCCTTTGGCGTGCCGTAGCACAGCTCCGCAAACTGTGGGATCGTGAGCCCCAATGATTCGCGCAAATGCCGGATCGCCTTCGGCGCCAGCAGATCGTGAGCCACCCGGATCTGCTCGGTCGCCGACTTCTCCGCGACATCGCGCTGATCGATGGTCCGGTTGTCGTGCGCGCACTTCTCGCAGCGATAAAACTCGCGCGTGACCTCGGCCGCCATGCCGCTGATGCGCACGGTCACCGTTTCCGTCTGAAGGGCGTACCGGCCACCGCAGCCGCGGTGAAGGCTTCCGTCGAGCGTGGTAATACTCATGTCTCACCGAAGTAAGGTGGCGAGGGACGCCGGGACCGCGTCCCGAAAGAGTACCTCGCGAGCAGTTGAATCGTCTTAGAGTCGCTATGGCGACGTCGTCTGCGCCACCCCTGTACCGCGTTCTTCCCAGCCAAATGTCCGACTTCTGCCTCGTTCGCCAGCCCATCTTCGGTACCACCGGCGCCCTGCTCGGGTACGAAATCCGTTTCAAGGAGACGGAGACCGGGGAAAACGGCTTCGCCGAGAGCTTCCTGAGCG
This sequence comes from Gemmatimonas phototrophica, assembly GCA_945870175.1. Classification (GTDB taxonomy): domain Bacteria; phylum Gemmatimonadota; class Gemmatimonadetes; order Gemmatimonadales; family Gemmatimonadaceae; genus Gemmatimonas; species Gemmatimonas phototrophica_A. Next base: position 12,396 of record CAMBRJ010000012.1, on the reverse strand, counting down.
GCACGTTCGACCTGGTACGCAATCGGATGCCGGCCTTCGTGTCGTGCACGCGTACGCAGCTCGTCGAGGACGCGTTTCACATCGCCGAGCCTGGCTCCGCGATCGTCATGCTCCCCGCCGACCTCGAGGCCGACGAGGCCGTGACCGACGCGGTCGCCCGCTATCGCGCGCATGGGGGCCTGCTCGCGCTCGATGACGTCGGCGAGAGCGCCGGCCCGTCGGAAGCGCTGCTGCCGTATGTCACGTGGGTACGCGTCGATATCCGCAGCGAAAACGCCGGCACGATCGGCCAGATCTGCGACCGGATCACCCACGGCTTCGGCCAGCACGCCCCAAAGCTGATCGCGACCCAGATCGACGAGCTCGCCCAGTACGAAGTCGTCCTCGGCCTCGGCTTCGAGGCGTTCCAAGGCACCTTCTTCAGCCGCCCCGAACCGCTGCCGTCGGCCAACATGCCGCAGTCCACGGTGGCCGCGATGCGGCTCATGGGCATGGCGCGCGACCAGAAGGTCAACGACCGCCAGCTCGAAGACGTCGTGTCGACCGATCCGGTGCTCACGTTCCAGCTACTGCGCCTCGTGAACTCCGCCGCCCTCGGTATGCGCGGGGTCAGCTCGATCGGCCAAGCACTTCGACTGATTGGCCGCACGGCCTTCCTCCGCTGGCTGGCCGTCGCCATCGCCGCCGCCCGTCGCTCATCAAACGGCGTGGATCAGGAACTGGTGCGTCAGGCCGTTGAGCGCGGCCGCCTCCTCGAACAGCTGGCCGGCGGCCCTCGCGACGGCGGAACCCTGTTTCTCGTGGGCCTCTTCTCACTGCTCGACGCGGTGTTCCGCATGCCGCTCCCCGAGATTCTGTCGCGGGTGGTGCTCAGTGACGAGGCCAACGAAGCGCTCCTCGACCGCACCGGCCCGTACGCCGACGCGATCAACTTCGCCGAATCGTACGAGCTTGGCCTGTTCGAGAACGCCACGGAAATCGCCACGGAAATGGGCCTCGACCCGGCCAAGGTCGGCGATTTCTACACCAATGCCATCAGCTGGACTGCCGAAGCACTCGGCGCCGTCCTCGAGACGCCGGCGCGCTAGCGCGCTGGCATGGACGGCAGCTTCTGCACCGTCTGCGTGTCCGCCGCCGCCTTCGCAGCCTTCGCCGCGTCGCTCAACGGCTGGGGCGCTCCGGCGGTGATCGTGAGGCGGATGCGCTCGATCTGGGTGGCTGAGGCGTCAAAGAGCACCGCCACCAGATTCCCCGACCAGATCACATCGCTCGGCACCGACTTCCACGCCCCGATCGTGTCACCGCGCGGCGTCAGCCGAAACCGGTCCAGCGCGGTCACGTCCTTCGCGGCGGCGGCGGTGTCGGCGTAGAAGAAGGCGACCATCGACGCCGTCAAGCCGATTTTATAGCGCACCCCGGGCACGCGCAGATACGCGACCGTCATGGAATCGCCGGCCGGTTTGAAGGCCAGCCCGGACTTCAGCACGCGATCTTCGAGGGCGCACCGCTTCCACGTGCCGTCGCGTGGGCAGGCCGAATCGCTGGGCGTCATCGGCCGCGGCATGACCGCGACGGCGGGCTGGCTCGCCGCCGAATCGACCTTCGGGGTGCCGTCGCCACTACAGGCAGCAACCGCGACCACCGACGCGATCACCGCCGCCCGTCGCGCGCGTTCAAAACAACAAGCAGTTCGCATGCCCCAGTGTACCCCGTCGACCACAACACCGCCAAACCCTCTGCGATCTCTGCGACCTCCGCGCCTCCGCGTGATCAGTTCCTCCGCGTCGGGCCGCACGAGAACCGATCACGCAGAGAGTCGTTTTTGGTTTCGGCTTTTGTTCGTAAGAATACATAGATTTAGCGGACTGTACAGTAAATCTCGCATATTCCGCAAACTGCTCGGTACGAAACTGTCCAAAGTGGTTGGATATCGACCCGGATTGTGACATATTTCTGCAACTTGTGCACGAATCGTGGTACAGTCGGCGATTTCTTGGCCGGCGTACTGCCTACCACCACACCAACACATCGCCATGTCCTCCATGAACAGCTCGCGCATCGCTGCCATGCGCGAAGTGACGCAGCGCCCGGTTCGCATCACCGTCCGCCCGGAAGAGAACGGCATTCTCCAGCCGACCAGCGCCTGGTTCGGCATGAACACCTTCGGGCTGCGCCAGATGCGCGCCAAGCTGCCCAAGGACATCTACAAGAAGCTCGCGGCAGCCATCCGCCTCGGCAAAAAGCTCGACTCCGAGATCGCGCCCGTCGTCGCGCAGGTCATCAAGGAATGGGCGATGTCGCGCGGTGTCACGCACTTCACGCACTGGTTCCAGCCGCAGACCGGCCTCACCGCCGAAAAGCATGACGCCTTCCTGAGCTTCGACGAGAGCAAGCTTCCCATCGAGTCGTTCACGGGCGAGCAGCTCATTCAGTCCGAGCCCGACGCCTCGAGCTTCCCGTCGGGTGGCTTGCGCGCCACGTGGGAAGCCCGCGGCTACACCGCGTGGAATCCGGCGTCGCCCGTGTTCATCAGTGAGACCGGTGGCGTGAAGTACCTCTGCATTCCGTCGGTCTTCATCGGCTACAACGGCGAAGCGCTCGACGAAATGACGCCGCTGCTGCGCAGCTCCGACACGCTGTCGCACCGCGCCATGGAGTTGCTCGAACTCATCGGCGACACCGGCGTGCTGCGCGTGAACACCACGCTCGGCGTCGAGCAGGAATTCTTCATGATCGACCGCGCGCACTTCGCGCTGCGCCCCGACCTCGTCATGGCCGCGCGCGCGCTCATCGGCGCGCCGCCCCCACGTGGCCAGCAGCTCGAAGACCACTACTTCGGTGGTATCCCCGAGCGCGTGCAGGCGTGCATCAGCGAAGTCGAGCATGAACTCTACAAACTCGGTGTGCCGATCGTCACGCGGCACAACGAAGTGGCGCCGTGTCAGTTCGAGCTCGCACCGATCTTCGAGGACACCGACATCGCGGTGGATCACAACCATCTCGTGATGAGCATCCTCCGCAAGATCGCGCCGCGACATGGATTGCAGGCGATCGTGCACGAGAAGCCGTTTGCCGGCATCAACGGCTCCGGCAAGCATTGCAACTGGTCGCTGTCGATCACGTCCGACAACGCGCTCGACGGCACCAACCTGCTCAAGCCGGGCAAGACGCCGCACCAGAACATCCGCTTCCTCGTCTTCCTGGCGGCCGTACTGAAGGGTGTGCACAAGCATGCCGGTCTGCTCCGCGCGGGCATCGCCGTAAGCGGCAACGAGCACCGTCTCGGCGCGAACGAAGCGCCGCCCGCGATCATCTCGGCCTTCCTTGGCTCGGGACTCACGCAGGTCGTCGAAGACATCGCCGCCGGCAAGACGTCGCCGAAGAACGCCGAGCAGGCCATGCTCACGCTCGGCGTGGCCAAGCTGCCGGAAGTCGCGCAGGACAACACCGACCGCAACCGCACGTCGCCGTTCGCCTTCACGGGCTCGAAGTTCGAGTTCCGGGCCGTCGGCGCGTCGCAGAGCATCGCCTTCCCCGTCATGTTGCTGCAGGCCGCCGTGGCCGAAGCGATCGGTGAGATCATCGAGCAGCTGAAGGCGGAGATAAAGACCGGCAAGAGCACCGACGACGCCGCGCTCAAGGTCGCCGCCAAGGCGTTCAAGGAATCAGCCGCCGTGCGCTTCGAAGGCAACAACTACTCTGACGAGTGGGTCGTCGAAGCCAAGACGCGTGGCCTGCTCAACCTGCGTCGGACGCCGGAAGCGTTGGCCCAGCTGTTAACGGATGACGCCAAGTCGCTGTTCAAGAATACGCACATTCTCACGGCCGTCGAACTCGAGAGCCGCTACCACGTGCGACTCGAGCGGTACGTCAAGGACATCCTGATCGAGCTGCACACGATTCAGCAGATGATCGACACGCAGGTACTCCCGGCAGCGTACGCGTTTCTCGGACAGCTGGCCGCATCGGCTGGTCAGGGCGCCGCGGCCGGCATCAACATGCAGCCGATCGTCGACGCCGCGAACTCGGTGTCGAAGATGGTGGCCACGCTGCAGAAGAAGCGCGCCGAACTCGCCAAGGTGATCACCAAGGCCGAGCACATGCACGACGACCTCGGTGGCCAGGCCGACTATCTCACGACCACCGGCTGCGAGACGATGGGCGAAGTGCGCGACGCCGCCGACGCGATCGAACTCGCCATCGGCGACGAGTTTTGGCCGTTGCCGCGGTATCGGGAGATGCTGGTCCCGGTTTGCTCGGGTGCTGACGGCAGGCTCGTAACTGCCACTCCCTAGGGAGCAGGAAGGAGGGTATCAGGGGGCAGGAAGCAGGTGGACCGCGCGTGGTTCCTGCTTCCTGCCCCCTGATACCCTCCTTCCTGCTTACTAGGGAGTTTGCAGTTGCTCATCCCGCAGCAAGCACGCCTTCCTCTCCAACCCCCACGCGTAGCCACCCAGGCTGCCATCCGCGCGTACCACGCGATGACACGGCACCACCATCGCCACCGGATTCGCGCCGCATGCCGTGCCAACGGCGCGCACCGCCTTCGGTGCGCCAATGCGCGCCGCCAGCTCCGCATAAGTGATCGTTTCGCCGCGCGGAATCCGTTGCAGCTCACGCCACACGCGCTGCTGAAACGCCGTGCCGCGCAGATCGAGCGGCAGCGGGTGCGACAACGCCGCGCCACTCGCCAGCGCCACGACACGGGCGCTGATATCACCAAGTGCCGCATCGTCCCGCACCAGCTCCGCGGCGTGTAACGCGTCGCGCAGCGTCGTCTCGAGCACCTCAGCGGTGTCGCCCAGCACGACCCGATGCACGCCACGCGAGGTCATCGCCACTAACACGAAGCCGAGCGCGCACGGGACAATGGTGTAGAACACCGTCTCACCGGACGCGCCGCGTCGGAGGGCTCCCGGAGACATGCCGAGGTGCGCCGACGCCGCGCCGTAGGCGCTTGGCAACGAGTCGAAACCCGCATCGAAGGCCGCGCGCGACACCGACGCGCTCGACGGCAACCCGGTGCGCAACCGTTCGCTGCGTTGCGCGCGTTGCCATGCGGTGGGCGTGCAGCCCACCACACGGGTGAAGACTCGCTGCAGATGAGCTCGACTGACGTCGAGTGCCGCCGCGAGTTGCGTGACCGTCATCGCATCCTTCTCCAGCAGGCTGATCGCGCGCACGATCAACGGCGTGTGGAGCGCATCACCGTGGAGCGCATCGCGGCCGCCGGCCAAGGCCGACTCGGGGTCACACCGCTTACACGCGCGGAAACCGGCCGCACGGGCCTCGTCTCCCGTCGTGTAGAAGCGCACGCGGTCCTGACGTGGACGACGCGCGGGACAGGAGGGACGGCAGAAGATCTTCGTCGACGTCACCGCGAAGACGAAGCGGCCATCCCACTGGCGGTCGCGCGCCATCACCGCGCGCCAGCGCGGATCGGTCGTTGCATCGGTAACAGCGTTCATCGGAGCCATGCCTGACGATACGCCACGCCCCAGCGGGCCGCGACACGATTCGTCTCCGCAAACCCCGCCGTCACCGATTGCGCCGATTGCTCGCCTTTCGCACCAACCGGGTGCATGCTCAGGTATCGCTCTAATCGGTTCACGTCCTGCCTCGGGTATGCGCATGGGAACCATCGACCTCGGCCAACTCGTCGCCGACATCGTCAAGAAATGGGATGGCGTAGACGTGCGGCCGTATCGATGCGGCGGCGTCGAGTTCCGTTTCGATCATCGAGAGATCGGGCACGTGCATGTGAATGGCGTGGCCGATCTGTTGATGCCGGTGCGACTGCGTCGCGATCTTGTCGCCGCCGGCCGCGCGGAGCCACACCGTACTCAGCCCCACTCGGGATGGATCAGCTTCCGCATGCGCAACGAACATGACCTGCCCGCCGCCGTCGAACTCTTCCGACTCAACTACGAGCGGCTGCGTGGTGTCATGCGTCCGCGTTCCGTCGCATCCATCGTGACCAATCCGACCATGTTGGCCGACCGCACGGCCGACGATATGCCAGCCTAGCGGCCCGCGGCTGGGCCGTTCGCCGGCGATTCGGTGCGTTCGACCAGCGCGGGTGCCGGCGCCTTGCTCGACATCAGCTGGGTCACGAAGCGCTGGCCTTCCGAGATGCGCTCGATTTCGATCGACAGGGCGTCCACCGCCTGCTCGATGCGCTCCAGTCGCGCCGTGCCCTCCAGCAACTGCGGACTCGGCTTCGGCTGATTGGCACGCTTGAACATCATGCGTGCTGCCGCCAACGCCAGCGGTCCCCACACGAACACGATCGAGACGATCGACACGGCCGTCAGCTGACCGGAGCTGAAGGGGCCATAGCGCTGCACGGCGGCCTCCTCGTTAACCAATTCGCCGGGCGCCCGGGCCAGCTCACGGCCGTTCGCCGCGATGTCCCGCTCCAACTGTACGATGCGTTCGTCCATGACCGACAGGCGCTGCTCCAACCCCTTGGCGCCGGGACCGGTGGTGCGAAGCAGTTCCTTCGCGACATCGTCGCGACGCCCCTGCACCGAGGTCAACTGACGAGAGAGTTCGTTCCGCTTGGCCTTCAGCGCGTCCACGTCGGCCGAATTGAGCGGCTTCAGGCTGAGGGGGGCCGCGTCGAGACCGGTGGTGACGCCGACAGGCTGCTGAGGAACCGGGGCCAAAGCGGGGGCCGGCGGCGCGGAGGCGGGTTGCAGTAGGTGCATGGTTTAACCTACGCAAAGAAGCCAAAAGCAGTTACATCACTAGGGAAGCGTCCGCGTCCACCCGTGCCTGATCCGTGACCATGACGACTGCCATTCATACGTCGGCCCTCGACGCCGCCGCCTTGCTCCTCGAGGCGCAACAGCTCGCGCCCCAAGTCATCGACTGGCGCCGTGCGCTGCACCGTCGGCCCGAAGTCGCGTTCCACGAGCACGAGACCGCGCGATTCATCCGGCAGGTGCTGGAGCAGATCGGCGACCTCGAGATCTCGCGTCCCACCGAGACGAGCGTGATGGCGCGCCTCCGCACCGGTCGCCCCGGTCCGGTGCTCGCCGTGCGCGCCGACATCGACGCGCTCCCCATTCACGAGGAGAATGACGTCGAATACCGATCGCAATCCGACGGGGCGATGCACGCCTGCGGACACGACGGACACACCTCGATCGCCCTCGGGTTGGTCACCCTGCTGGCGCGTCATCGCGACCAGCTCCGCGGCGAAGTGCGCTTCATTTTTCAGCACGCCGAGGAGCTCTCGCCCGGCGGTGCCGAGGAAATGGTGCGACAGGGCGTAATGGATGGGGTTGATCAGGTGATTGGCCTCCACGTCTGGTCGGCCATGCCGGTCGGGCGCATCGGACTCATCGCGGGCCCGGCGATGGCGGCCCCCGACACCTTCGAGTGCACGATCATCGGCAAGGGCGGTCATGCCGCCATCCCGCACGGCACGATCGATCCGATCGCCGTCGGGGCGCAGGTCGTCTCGGCGCTGCAGCACGTCGTGTCACGCACCGTCGATCCGCTCGACCCTGTGGTGGTATCGGTCACGCAGTTCATGGCGGGCACCGCGTTCAACGTGATCCCCAACACGGCCTATCTCGCCGGCACCGTGCGCACCTTCGACCCCACGCTGCGCACGACGGTGCCCGTGACGATCGAGCGCATCATCAAGGGCGTGACCAGCGCGTTCGGCGCCACGTACGAGTTCCGCTATGAGCCCGGATACCGTCCCGTTATCAACGACCCGGCCCTGACCGCGCGACTGACCACCGTGGTCGTCAACACCTTCGGCGCCGACACGCTGATCGACATGCGCCCCACGATGGGCGGCGAAGATTTCTCGGCCTATCAGCAGCGGGCCCCGGGCGTCTTCGCGTTCATCGGTGCCGGCAACGTCGACGTCGGCATCGATTTTCCGCATCATCACCCGCGCTTCCAGATCGACGAGCGCTCGCTCGACATCGGCTTGCGCTACCTCACCGCCGCCACGCTCGACCTGCTCGGCACGGCATGACCAAACCCTACCGACTGCTCGCGCTGATACCGGCCGTCGCGATTCTCGGCGCGCCCTGGTTCGCCAACCGTGTTGAGCCGCGCATGCTGGGCATGCCGTTTCTGCTTGCGTGGATCGTAGGCTGGGTGCTCATGACGTCGGTCGTCATGGCGGTCATCGGCGCGCTCGATAGTCGCCGCTCGTGATGATCTCGTTGGGCATCCTGTCGGCGACGCTGCTCTTGGCGTTGCTGCTCAGCGTGCGCGGCGCGCGGCGTGCCGGCGGCACCACCAGCGGCACCACGAGTCTCGAACAGTGGAGCGTCGGCAATCGCGGCTTCGGCACGATCTTCGTGTTCATGCTGCTCGCTGGCGAGATCTACACCACGTTCACCTTTCTCGGCGGCAGCGGCTGGGCCTACGGACGCGGCGCGCCGGCGTTCTACATCATCGCGTATGGCGCCGTCGCTTATATCATGTCGTACTGGCTGCTGCCGGCGATCTGGCAACGCGCGACCGCGTGGAAGGTGTTGTCGCAGTCGGAGTACTTCACGCGGGCGTATGACAGTCCGGCCCTCGGCAACCTGGTGGCCGCCGTGAGCATCGCGGCGCTCATGCCGTATCTCGTGCTGCAGCTCAAGGGACTCGGCATCATCGTGTCGGAGTCGTCGTACGGCGCAATCAGTGCCAACGCCGCCATCTGGATCGGGACCACGGCTACGGTGATTTACGTGGTCCTCGCCGGCGTGAAGGGCTCGGCCATGACCGCCGCGCTCAAAGACGTGATGGTCCTCTTGTGCGTGGTCGGACTCGGGATCGTGCTGCCATACACGTTGCACGGCGGCATCGGTCCGATGTTCGCACGCATCGCCGCCGAGCGTCCCGATTTCCTCACGCTGCCCTCGAGCGGTATGTCGCCGAGCTGGTTTGCCAGCACCGTCCTGCTCACCGTGCTCGGTTTCTACATGTGGCCGCACACGTTCGGCTCGGTGTTCACCGCCCGTGATGCGTCGGTGTTTCGCCGCAACGCCGCCTTGATGCCGCTCTATCAGCTGGTGCTGCTGTTCGTCTTCTTCATCGGCTTCGCGGCACTGTTGTCGGTACCGGGACTTCAGGGCGCCGATGTCGACCTCGCGCTCCTCCGCGTCACCCGCGACACGTTCGGCCCGTGGATTGTGGGACTGGTCGGCGCCGCGGGGCTGCTCACCGCACTCGTGCCGGGTTCGCTCATTCTCATGAGCATCGCGACCACGCTCGCGCGCATCCTGCGGCCGCCCCGTGAAGGGCAGCCCGCCGACTCCGCCACCTTCGCGCGTCTGCTCGTCCCGCTGTTGGCCGGCGTCGCGCTGTTGTTCACGTTCCGTGGCGGCAGCACGCTCGTTACGCTGTTGCTCATGGCGTACAGCATGGTGACGCAGCTCTTTCCCGCGCTCCTGGCGTCGCTGTTCCCGACGGCGCGCATTACTGCCGCTGGCGCGATGGCCGGCATCGTCGTGGGTGAGGCCGCCGTGGCGGCCACCACGCTCGGCGGGGTCTCCCTGACGACACTGTTCCCAGGCTGGTCGCACAGCGTCACCGACATCAATGCCGGCTTTCTCGCCCTCGTCCTGAACGTCGTGGCGATGGTGCTCGTCAGTCGCCTGTCGAGCCCCGCCACCGCCACCGCGCCCGCGTCGGTCTAGTCGACGGCGCGGGGGAATCCCGAAACGTCGTCGAGCACTTCCGCCACGCAGATGCGGTGCCCTTCGGGATCCTCGAGTTCGAATTCAACCGGACCGTGTGGCATCAGTTCCGGACCACGGACCAGCGGCGTACGACGACGCGCATGATCGAGCAGCGCCGTCAGCTCACTGCCCTCGAGACGCAGGTACACGTCCCAATCGTGGGCGGTCGGCGTGCGCGCGATGGGCGCTTTCACGCGCCGGAGCATCAGCTCCGCGTCGTCGCGACGCAGCACGCAGAAATCAAACGGGGCGACACCGGGAAACGGATCAACGGAAAAACCGAGGATCTCGCGATACCAGGTCATGCAGCGCTCGACATCCACGACGCGCAGAACGGGGACAATAGCGGCAAATCGAATCATACGACGTCAATACCTCATCACGATGAAAAGTGTCAGCCCCGCAATATTACGTCGGCGACGTGAGCTTGAGCCCGATGATGCCGCCGATGATCAACGCCACCGACAGGACTCGTCCGAGATCACGCGACTCACCGAATACGAACACACCCACGATAGCGGTCCCGATCGCCCCGATTCCGGTCCAGACGGCATAGCTGGTGCCGACTGGCAGCGTTTTCAGCGCCTGCGAGAGATAATAGAAACTGGCGATCATCGCCGTCACCGTGATCGCTGTCGGCACGGGCTTCCGGAAGCCGTCGGAGTACTTGAGACCGATGGCCCAGACGACTTCGAGCAATCCGGCCACCACCAGCATCCACCAGGCGCGCGTCACCGGGACAGCACGTTATCGGCCGGCCGGCAACGTGGGCGATGACGACGGCAGCTGCTGCAGCAGGAAGTCCCGCGTGTTGCCACCCATCACACGCGCGATGGTATCCTGATCCAAGCCGGCCTTGAGCAGACCGTCGGTGATGGCGGCCATGCCGCGGGTATCGAACGGGGTACGCGTGGCGCCATCGAAGTCGGAGCCCAGCGCCACATGCGCGGCACCGGCCACGTGCACCGCATGCTGAATCGCCTTCACGATGTTGGCGACCGTCGGCTCGCACACCGCACCGTCCCAGTAGCCGATCCCCACGAGTCCACCGTTCGCCGCGATGGCCCGCAGCTGATCGTCGGTGAGATTGCGCGGTCCCGGGCAGGTGGCCGCCACGCCGGTGTGCGACACCACCACCGGTCGGGTGGCCACGGCGAGGACCTCCTGCACCGTCTGGGATGACGAATGCGCGAGATCGACGATGATGCCCATCGATTCCATGCGCGCGACCACTTGGCGACCGAGCGGGGTGAGTCCCGCATGCGTCACGCCGTGCGCGCTCGCCGCCACTTCATTGTCGAAGAAGTGCGTCAGCCCCATCATGCGGAATCCCGCGGCGTAGAGTGTATCCACGCTCTCCAACTTGCCATCGAGTGCATGCAGCCCCTCGATCGCGAGCAACGCCGAGACCTGCGCCGGATCGCCCGCCCGGCGCTCCACAAACGCCGCCATCTCCTCGCGCGTCGTGATCAGCGTAAGCGTATTGGCTGAGCGAAGCACGGCGTCACGCAGCTGGTCGGCCTGATACACCGCCCGCGCGCGCAGGCTCGTCCAGGTGGCGCGCGGCCAGCGCTGCGCAATCGCCAGCAAGAGGATGTTGTCCGTCTCGCCGGTGTTCTGATCGTAGTTCATGCCGCGCGGCGTTTTCGTGACCACCGAGAACACCTGGAGGGCCACATGACCTTCCTGCAAGCGCGGCACATCCACATGACCGCGCGCCACGCGCTCCAGCGGATCGCGTCCCCACAGCAGCTGATCCGCGTGCATGTCGGCGATGAACAATCGGCGATGCAGCGCCGACGCCACCGGCGAGACCTCCGGCAGTGTTGTACTGACGACGGTGTTCATCCGGCCGTCGGCGAGGCGCGCGCCGACGGTGAGAAATCCGACCACCGCGAGGACCACCAACAGCAACAGCCCCGTCAACACACGCCTCATGTTCGCGTCCTCAGCGCAATCCGCGCGGCATCGGATCGCCCGACATCTCGCGCGCATTCGGCAGCGAATTCGGGACGCTCTCGCCACGCAGGTCACCACAACGATCGATCGCCTGCTCGGAGCCCTTGTCTATCGTGTCTGGCAACGCGAATCGGTCCACCCGCATCGAATCCACCTCCGTGCGCGCCTTCTCCCACTCGGTGGTACACAACGCGCGCACCGCATCGATCCGCGACAGCCGCTCCAAACCGGAGTCGGCCGCCCGGTTCAGGAACTGCCACGCCCAGATGCCGAGGGCCAAGGCACCGACGAGACTCCCGATGGCCATCGCACGGGACATGCTCGCGCTCCGCGGCGCTTCCGGGGCCACTTACGAGCCCCGCTTCGGTGCGGCGATCGGCATCGTCGATAGAAAACGCGGCGCACGGCGCGCCTTGGTCGCCTGTTCGAAGGCGTAGGCGAGTCCGATCAACCGTCCTTCGCTCCACGCCCGACCGATGAACGACAGCCCAAGCGGCAGCGCATCGGCAAACCCCATCGGCACCGTGATGCTGGGATAACCGGCCACCGCAGCCACACTCGAGTTGCCGCCGCTGTAGCGATCGCCATTGATCAAGTCGGTCGGCCACGACGGTCCGTTGGACGGCGCCACGATCGCATCGAGTGCGTGCTGCGCCATGATCGCATCAAGGCCTTCGTCACGCGACAGTCGTCGGCACGTGGCCACCGCGTCGCGATACTTCGCCTCGTCGAGCGA